>NZ_CP013023.1:795000-912500 GCF_001421015.2 Paenibacillus bovis | reverse complement strand
TCATAAGCATCCACATTCGACTTGATCTGCTTCATCTGTTGACCCATATCAAAGTAGGAGCTGGACATGGTAATCGAATCGCTTTCGCCGCTGGTCAGATAATTTTTGACTGTACCGTTCTGGGAGGCGTGACTGACTCCATTCACAATCGAGTCGTTAAAAGATTCCATGCTGCTTTTGATTTGATTCAGCACTTTGGAATTGGTAATGCTGAATGTCTCTGTAAACAGCCTTTCCGACATGCGTATCGTCACCAGCGAGGTCAGCAGACAGACGGCGATAATACTGACGACCATCACAATAAACAGTTTAAAAAATAAACCCTGCTGCTCAAACCGGAGCGCATGTTTCTTCCAATTCATCTGACTTCACACTCATTTTCTGTTCGGGTTATAAAAAATCGGACTACCGGGTACTTCTACAAACGTATTCTGCAGCAGCCAATCAGTTGCAACGTATATAATGGCTGGATCATTAGCCAGCAAACAGTAACATCCCTGCAGCAAAGTACAGGGATGTCGCAAACTATGCGCGTCTGTCTCTGCCAATACACAGCGGCCAATCAGCCGCGTACATGCTGCCTGCGATACTGGCTGGGCGACAGACCGGTCCATTTTTTGAATACTTTGGTAAAATAACTGTGATCTGAATATCCGACCTTGCCGCTGATCTCGGAAATGGAATATACATCTGTACGCAGCATCTCGGCTGCCTTTTCTACCCGGATCTTGTTGAGGTGTTCACTGAATCCTTCCTTGTTATGTGTCGTGAAGTAGCTCGACAGATAGGACGGATTAAAATGAAAGTGCTGTCCCAGTCCGGTAAGGCTCAGCGGCTCGGCATAATGTTCTTCTATATATTCCAGCAGCATCTTCATATTGGCACTGCCATTCTGGGAAGAACGGGATTGGATCTGCAGATGAACCCTGCTCAGAAATTCATGTAGCACGGCTATCGTATCCTGTACATGAATCGCATCGTTGATTTCTCGAAAATAATCATACTTTTCTTCATCCAACTGTCGGACATCATAATCCTGATTGCCGAGCAGCGTAATAATATTAAAGATAATATTGCCCAGAAAAGATTTCAGTTCAAACGGTGTAGCCCGGTAATTGCCTGCCATGGCCTGGACATATGTATCCAGTTCGGCAAAGGCAGAGTCAAAGTTCTCGCGCCGCATCTCCTCGGCAAACTGCTTTAGATTAAACGCTCCCGGAAGTGGTACCGGCTCACCCAGTTCTGCTTCCATCATAAAATGACGATCCGGGAAATAAAAATGATATTCCAGCAGTTTGAGCAGCTGCTGGTAAACGGATCCCAGCTGATCGACGTTCGCAAAAGCTTCGCTCATTGCCCATATGGTCTGCTGATCTTCTGCTCTGCCTGCATGGGCAAGCTCGCGCACCCGTGAAATCACTGCCGCTTCATCGCCTGTATTCATATTTAATAAAAAGACAATCAGCTGCGGATCTGCGGCTACCGGGCGGAAGCTGACCGGCACACCGGCGGATTCGATCGATTCGGCAAGCCGGCTGCTGATCGCCGAGACATAGCTGCTTTTCTGCTGCAGAGTAAGCTCGTTTCCGGATACACGCAGCTGCTGCGGCTGAATCCCTACCAGTGTATATCTGTCATATGGAAAATGAACGGCGATCATCTGCGGATCGTAATCCATTTCATAACCTGCAATCAGCTTCTCGATAATATGATCGACCGTCACCTGCTCATCACCGGCGGCTTCGTCATAAGCAAGAGAAGGAATACGCCGCGCCGTATTTTGCAAAACCTGCAGCAGCTCCTGTGTCTCCAGCTTGGGCTTGAGAATATAATCCGCTACGCCGCTCTGGAATGTTGAACGTACATAACTGAACTCTCCATAGCTGCTGAGCACAATCACTTCAATCTGGGGATAATTCTGCTTGACGATCCGGGTAAATTCTTCGCCATCCATGACCGGCATCACGATATCCGTAATCACGATATGGGGCTGGAGTTCGTCAATCAGATCCAGCGCTTCCCGTCCATTGGACGCTTCGCCGATAATCTGGAATCCGTATTGTTCCCATACCAGATAATGCTTGATTCCCTGACGAACCAGCACTTCATCATCCACGATCAATATTTTGCATAGTTCTTTCATTCAGACACTCCCTATATCACCAGATGCCTCAGTTTTAAGTTTAGTTATGCGCATAACGGAAATGGTTCTTTATTCATAGCAGTCTGTCTCTTTGCGACTGCAATCTGGGTGTGCATGCAGTTCCGTATGCAGTCATTTATATTGATAGCGTTTACATTATAGCTGTGTACCAAATGTCTGATTTTGTCTTTTTATGCTATCACATAATTCATATTTACGGGACAAAATGTTTTGTGTAACCGAGGCGGTTAATTGAGCGATTCTCTGTACGAAAGAGGGTTATATCCACTTTGCGGTTAATCCTCTCTCTATATAATGGAGCATGGAGCATGGAGCATGGAGCATGGAGCATGGAGCATGGAGCATGGAGCATGGAGCATGGAGCATGGAGCATGGAGCATGGAGCATGGAGCATGGAGCATGGAGCATGGAGCATGGAGCATGGAGCATGGAGCATGGAGCATGGAGCATGGAGCATGGAGCATGGAGCATGGAGCATGGAGCATGGAGCATGGAGCATGGAGCATGGAGCATGGAGCATGGAGCATGGAGCATGGAGCATGGTCAATTATGTGTTCTTTCAATAAGAAACCGCCAGAACAAAATATTCCGGCGGCCAGATTACTTTTTATTTATCTTCATTATAAAAACGGACCTGGGAACGGCCGCATCGTTTGGCGGTATACAGGGCTCTGTCAGCATAACGCAGCAGCGTTTCTGCTTCTGTCGCGTCATGCGGGTATACGGCTACTCCGATAGAGGATCCGGTTACGACTGACTGTGATTGAAGATCCCATGGTTGCTGAAGATGGGCACAGATCCGTTCGGCGATTTCGGCAATACAGCCACGCGTAGTAATCAGCGGCAAAATAACAACAAATTCATCGCCGCCAATCCGGGCAATCGTGTCCATCGGGCCCAGCTCGCCGGATATCCGCTTGACCATCTGTACCAGCAGTTCGTCACCTGCTTCATGCCCCAACGTATCATTTACTTCCTTGAATCGATCAATATCCAGATACAGAACGCCCAGCAGTGTATTGTTATCTATAGTAGTCTGCATATCCTGGTTCATCTGGTTCATCAGGTAGCGACGGTTAGGGACACCCGTGAGCGGATCCATATAGGCCAGCGAGCGTAGCTGCTGCTCATGGTTTTTGCGCTCCATAATATTGCGCGAGACAATCAGTACATAATCGGTATGGCTACCACTGCGGGCAACATAGGTCATATTCATTTCAAACCAGAGGTAATGCCCTTCTGCATGATGATATCTGCACTCCTCTTTGGTTCCGATGGCGCGATCTGTTACTGTCCGCTCAAAGGCCGCTACAAAACGCTCCAGATCGTCGGGATGCAGCAGCGAGAATCGTTCCTGTTTATAAAATGTCTCGGGGGAATAACCAAGCATCATCTCCAGGGAAGGCGACACATATTGAAGCTTTCGCTCCGGTGTCATCATCGTAATTACATCCGACATATTTTCGGCGATAAGTCGGTATTGTTCCTGGCTGGCATGCAGCGCTTCCTCAGCCTTTTTGCGCTCGGTTACATCCCGGCTCACGATTACGAGCCGGTGTCGTTTTCCATATTCATCGAAAATCGGTGTTTTCATGACTTCCCATGTGCGATGAATACCGTCAGGAGCGACAAATGACTTTTCGACCAGCAGCGCAGAGCCTTTTTCCCAGGCAAGCTCATCGGTCTTGTAATTATATTCAAACAATGCTGTGTGTTGGGGACGATACGCGGCAATCTCCAGATCGTTGTGGTACAGATAGTCTTCGAGTTTCAGCTCATACATATCCATAACCAGCTTGTTGCATATGAGCCAGCGTCCGTCGCCGTCTTTGAGCACGATAAATTCGGGAATCAGATCAATCAGCGTACGCAGCTGGGATTGATCATTCAGGCTGGAAAGCAGTGACTGGTGAAAATCCATAGTTGTCCTCCTTTCGGGTGAAATAAGATAGCAAACAGGGGGCCGGCATCATGATCGCCTTCCCCTATGAATCCCTATCAATCCGTATAATTGGTTTAGTACTATATATATCGGTTATAGCAGTCAATATTGAAAGAATCACACATGTTCACGGCAAATTTTTGCCAAGACTGTTGAAGGATCTATTATTTTCGGTTCAGGACAGCAGTGAAGCTCCTTATCACCTACTACTTGGCACTTCGTATTCGCGATACGCAATTTCATATTTTTATCAGATCATTCCGATTTCAGTACCTCCCCAATGATATAATAAGGGGATACCAATTCTGACTTGATCGCAGGAGAAATGAACCCTATGGAACCTAAAGATAAAATCTATACGGATGCAGACATGTACCCTTCCGACTATTCCCTAGCTGACTGGCAGCAGCATATGAACGAACAGCTGTCTCCGCTAGAAGACAGTATTCGGAATGTCCAATATACCGAGCAGGCACTGGAAATACTTATGCAGCATCAGCCCCGGCTGACTCCGGTTGCCGAAGCTATCTACCGGCTGAATGCACTGCTGCTGATCTATGGCAGCGTCATGCAGCCTACCCACAAAATTACCGGTTCTACGCCGCTCTCGCTCGGCTATCATACCCGGATGGCGGTAACAGAGATGCAGAATCTGCTGAACGCGCAGTTGAGTCAGTCTCTTCCCGCTCCGCAAAATGAGCAGGAATGGCAGCTGCTCACCGCTATGCTGGATCATATTCGGCACGGGATGCTGGCTGAAGTAAGAGATTCCTATGCTCTGCTGTCCTGCTATTATGAGTTCTGGCACAGCTGGATTGTTCCGCTGGACCGTGGACAGAAGCTGCTGCGCGATGAACCGGCTGCGCTGCAGCAAGCTATCCCGGTAGAAGAACCACAGCCGGGCATGCGCAGATCCGGAAGTTCCTTTGCCTATGCTTCCCTACTACTGGCGCAAAGCTATATTGATTTTCTGCTGGAACAGGATGATCAGGCGCTGGAGGTTCTGCATGCAGCCGCAGAGCGGCATGACTTTTACCCGGAAAGACTGCCGGATCTACTGACCCAGCTGGAGCAAAAGCAACAGTGGCCGCGGATGGTAAGATGGCTTGTCGAGCTCGCTCCTATTTTACGACGGCAGTATTCGGATCTGCAGGGCTATGGTGAGCACTGGGAACAAGCAATCCGACATCAACCGGAAGCACAGGCACAGATGTGGACTACACTGGAGAGTCTGCTGCCGCTGGGCGGACGTTTGTATGAAGATAAATTACTGGAATACGGCAAATGGCAGCAGTGGATGGATTATCAGCTCTCTTCCGGCAAAGACCCTGCCAGCTACAAAGTGACCGAGCTGAAGCCGCTGGAAATGAATGCACCGGAGATGCTGTTGCCCTTTTACCATCAAGCGGTAGAGCGTCATATGGCCCACAAAAACAGGGACGGCTACAAAGCAGCCGTACGGCTGCTCAAACGTCTGTCCAAACTATATAAAAAAATCAAACAGGAAGAGCGCTGGGAACAGTTCATGGAGCAGTTCACCGGACGACACAGCCGTCTGCGCGCTCTTCAGGAAGAATTACGGAAAGGAAAACTGATTCCATGAGCCATTATTTGCAAAACATCACGATTCAGGCAGGGATCAGCGAATACGGCGATGCCCTGATTTACGGTTCCAAGGAAGCTTACGGCTTCGTTCCGGCCATGTATCTCAAGCACCTGCTGTTTGCCTGGCATGAGCCTTCCTTTTATGGAACAGAGCTGGAGGTCGAGCAGACACCGGAGGTGGAACTGATCATTTTGCCGGCAGAGCAGGTGATCTCTTTCTTTGCCGATCAAAAGCTGCTGCATCATGTGAACTGGAAATGGGAGGGCGAAGCCGCCCAGCTGCATCTGCTGGCTCCTTATCTGCTCTCCAGTCTGGACAACAAGAAGTATATGCCCAGCCTGAATGCGTATCGACGGGGCAAGCTGCAGTGGAAATGGGATACCGAAGAAGTACTCAAAGCAGCCGGGCGCAAACGGCAAAAGGCTGAAGTGCAGACTATCCTGAAAGAAGCGGATAGCGACTTTCTGCAGGGATTGCAGGCTGCCTACTCGGCGGCGGTATCCGAGCGCTATTACAACGATGAAGCCGAAGCGGCGGATCTGCGGCGGGAATATCCGCAGTTATTTGACCGGAACAACAGCACGGCAGGTCTGGACGAGAATACCTGGCTTGTCTCGATTGGTTGGAAAAGCGATATGGCTCCTTTCCGTCCGGCGCTGCAGCTGCTGGAACCGGAAGATACCAACAGCGGATGGCGGCTGCGGCTGGTACTGCAGGATAAGGCGGACGAGACCCATCTGGTACCCGTCCGTCTGGAAATGAGCGGCTATGCAGAAGGAGATTGGCCGGACGGTTGGGAGCATCATGTACGTGATCGCTCTGCCGGATGGCGCGAACAGCTGCGTGCGGTTCTGCCCGTCACCCAATTTGCTACGGAACAGGATATGATCGGCCGAACGCTGAACAACGAGCAGGCCTGGCGCTTCCTGTCCCAATACAGCAACCGTCTGCTGCAATCCGGTTGGCTCGTACTGCTGCCGGCCTGGTGGGAAGCAGCACGCCGCAAGCGTCCGAAGCTCAAAGCCAAAGTCAGCGAAGAAGAGGAAAAACGGACGGGCAAGTCTTTCTTTGGACTGGATGCACTGATCGACTTTGACTGGCGGGTATCGATTGGAGAGACTGAGCTAACCGAAGAAGAATTCGCCGAACTCGCGGAGAAACAGGAACGGCTTGCCCTGTTCCGCGGTCAGTGGATTGTGCTTGATCCGGAGCTGCTGGAGCAGATTCGCCGCGCGATGAACGGGATCGACCGGCGGCGCGGGCTTTCTTTTCAGGATGTGTTACAGCTGCATCTGATGCGACAAAGCCGTGCTGCCAAAGAAGAAGAAAACGAAGCGGAAGAAGAGGAAAATCAGCGGATTGAGATTGAAGTGGAGCTAAATGAGCATCTCGCCGGACTGATCAGCCAGATTAGCCAGCAAAATGATATGCCGCTTATCCCGGTTCCTGCTGCTCTGAACGCCCAGCTGCGTCCATATCAGCAGGAAGGCTTCTCCTGGCTATCCTTCCTGCGTCGGTTTGGACTGGGTGCTTGTCTGGCCGATGATATGGGTCTCGGAAAAACGATCCAGCTCATCACCTATCTGCTGCATATCAAGGAAGATGCAGCTTCCGAGACGCTACGTCTGTCCCGTCTGCTCCTGGAAACGGCTGAGGAAGATATACAGCATAGCCAGCTGGCAGCAGCCGCGGATACAGTATCTGACCCTATGAATCGTCTGGATTCGGCGAATCGAATAAATCATGCAGGGGCAACCACTATGGATAACCGTGAGCAAAACGACAAGGCGGATAAAGAAGCGGCAGCGATACTGCAAGTCAGTCCGGCGGTATCCAACCCAACTTCACTGGTCGTATGTCCGACTTCGGTTCTCGGCAACTGGCAAAAGGAAATTATGCGCTTTGCGCCTTCGCTCAAGGTTGCGCTACATTATGGCAGCAAGCGATTATCCAGCGATAATTTTCACCAATTGGTCAGCGAACACGACGTTATCCTGACGTCTTATGCCACTGCATCACTTGATCAGTCATTGCTGCAGGAAGTGACCTGGGCAACGATC
Organism: Paenibacillus bovis; assembly: GCF_001421015.2. NCBI lineage: Bacteria > Bacillati > Bacillota > Bacilli > Caryophanales > Paenibacillaceae > Paenibacillus > Paenibacillus bovis. The sequence continues at coordinate 904,728 of NZ_CP013023.1, read as the reverse complement.
TGTCTGGATGAAGCACAAAATATCAAAAATGCCCAGACTCGTCAGTCGCAGACGGTACGCAGCCTGTCCGCGCTGCACCGCGTTGCACTGACCGGTACACCGATCGAGAACCGTTTGGCTGAGCTATGGTCGATCTATGACTTTATCACACCGGGTTATCTGGGTAGTATGAAAGGATTCCAGGACCGATTCGCCCAGGCGATCGAAAAAGAGCAAGACGAGCAGCGTACGCTGGATCTGCAAAAGCTGGTCAAGCCGTTCATGCTGCGCCGGACGAAAAAAGATCCGAATATCCAGCTCAATCTGCCCGAGAAAAATGAAATGAAAACCTATATTAATCTCACGCCGGAGCAGGGCGTTATGTACGATCAAGCTGTTAATCAGCTGATGCAGCATATGAATGATCTGGAAGGCATGAAGCGCAAAGGAGCGATCCTGTCTGCACTAACCCAGCTCAAACAAATCTGCGATCATCCAGCGTTGCTGCATACCCGTGCCCAGACTCCAGATCCGGAAGAGACCGAAATACCGGATGTGCCGGAAGATCTGGAAGCACTGGTCAGTCGCTCTGCCAAAATGGAACGTCTGCTGGAAATGGTACGCGAGCTTCGTTCCAAAGACGAGAAGTGTCTGATTTTTACCCAGTATATCGGGATGGGGCAAATTATCCAGCGTGTGCTTAGTGAAGATCTGGATGAGCCGGTACTGTATCTAAACGGCAGCACGTCCAAAACCGCGCGCGACCGGATGATTGAACAGTTCCAGTCTCCGGGCGAACCGAATATATTCATTCTGTCCCTGAAAGCAGGCGGCGTCGGTCTCAATCTGACCGCAGCCAACCATGTCTTCCACGTTGACCGCTGGTGGAACCCGGCAGTTGAGAACCAGGCAACTGACCGGGCGTACCGGATGGGCCAGACCCGAGATGTGCAGGTACACAAATTCATCTCCCTCGGTACGCTGGAAGAACGCATCGACGAGATGCTGGAAAGCAAGCAGCAGCTCAGCAACAATATCATCTCGACCTCGGAAGGCTGGATTACCGAGCTGTCCAACGACGAACTGCAAAGTCTGTTCAGTCTGCGACGGGAATGGGCTGAAGTATAAGCTACACATGGATAAGGTTAAATCCAAAAAAAGCGTGATCTGTTCCCAGGAACAGGTCACGCTTTTTTATTTTATAGGAATGCAGTTAGATTACGATCTCTCATAATCAACAACTGGCTGCGCTGCATTTAAATATCTACTACAGCCATTACACCAAAGTGATCCGATACTACTGCACCATTCTCACCGTTCAAAGCTACATGGGAAGATTGCACCTGTACCGGACGATTGGCATAAATATAGTCGATCCGCAGATTACGCGCATTGCCTTCCCAGCCGGCGATTGACTTGACGACGGTATGGCCGGCGTCTTTGACCGCTGCAGCTGTATACGTATCGTGCCAGATCTGCTTCATCATATAATCGTATCCTTCGCCGCGAATCTCCGCTACATTGTTGAAGTCGCCGAGAAAGAACATAAGCTGCTCCTGATACGGTTCCAGCAGCTGCTCGGCTGCATCCCACTGTGGACGAAACGGCTCAATCTCATCATTCCACCAGCCAAAATGTCCATTAACCAGCCAGAGCGGCTGCCCTGCTTGTTCGGTTTGTACCGCCAGTATTTTACGGGTTTTGGAATTGTTATAGTCCTGCAGCTGGGATACATGTCCGTGCATATGAGCGGTCAGTGGCGTTTTGGATAGAATGGCCAGACCTTCATCCAGTGTTCGCCGGGAAGCGGAATGTACAGGAATCCACGTCCAGTGATAATCGTATTGCAGCTGTTGCAGCAGCACGTAAGCATAATTATTTTTGCGGATAACTGTTTCTGGATCGGCATTATAGTAGCGTCCCAGATCCGGCACCGCTACTGCTTCCTCGGCAGCCAGCTGGTTCACTTCCTGCATGGCAATCACATCAAACTGCTGCTTATTAATAAAGTCTGCCAGCTGGCTGATCTTCTCCAGCTGATTTTCCTCGTGCCAGGCATGGGTGTTCAGTGTAAGTAGTCTCATTGGTTTCTCTCCTGTTTGGCAGGTATCGTCTTGCCGGATAATCTGTATGTATCTACTATACCATATGCCCTTACGGCTCCTTTTATAAAAAAGGCACTTCCGGTGTACTGCCGGATCGTTCAATAGTAAAAAAGCACACAGCAAATTCGCCAGACCCTGCTGCCCGGTCTGGCGAATGGATTGCTGTACAGGATGGAAATGAGACTCTCGATTCGAACTGTGCTTTTCATCCAGATTTTAAATTCAGACAGGCCGGCACTTTATCCTGCAAATGTACGACACGACAGCCTATCTGTTCATTCTCAAGGCTTCCACCAGTTGCCGGAGATGAACAGCAGATTGAGCATATTATAAGAATCGCTGAAATAACTTTCCTTGTGCGTAACCATCCAGCTCCAGCCTTTGTTCACCCATGCCTGATTGCTGCTGTCCGTCACCCCTGCCGATATAAATGGCGCTACAAATACGGCTGTGGCATAGCTGCCTCGATCGTTGCCATTCAGCTGATAGCCGTCTTTGATATTATCCGGGTTACCGCCGGTTTTCTTTTGAATCCATGTTGCCATTTTGCTCGCGATATTCTTGCCACGTGTATCTCCATAAAGGGCATAATCCATAACTATCCGCAAAGGGACACGGGAAGAATTGTAGTTATATTCATTAGTCTCTTTGAACTCATCCAGAAACCATTCCGGTGCAGGCTTCGGCGGATTGCCCACGACAAAGTCGGAGATCAGACCAGTCGCTGGCGAATAGGCAGCGCTGAACTGAGCATATTTGTTGTACAGATTATTAATCACATTCAGCCAGGTCTGGTCGCCGGTCACATCATAATAGGCGCGCAGATGACTGAGCATCCAGTCGGAAGGGCGGGTATCGTAGCCGGATTTGGAGTCCCAGTCACCCAGATTGATACCATTATTGCTCGTGATGTAGCTGGACTTGATCGCACTGATCATCTTTTTGGCTTCGGCGAGATAATTGACAGTACCGCCGGAGCCCCACTGCCGATCTGCCAGAATCAGTGAATAGGCAATATCCAGATCGCCATCGGTAGCGGAACCAAAGTGACCCTGAGCTGCCGAATCATCTGCAACCACCCATCCCATCAATGCTGGGTTGCCGCTGCTGTGGTAGGCTCTGACTGTTTTGAACAGTCCATCGTAGATTGTACGTGCATTGGTATCATGACCGGCCATCAATACGGTAATGATCATGCCATAGCCCTGCCCTTCCGATGTGCCCAGCGGCTCAAATCCTTCGGCATCACCAGTAATATCGCCCTTCACATAATAGCCCCCTGGCAGCGAAGACAGATCATGCTTGAGATAAGTTGATTTCCAGCAATCATAGTAGCCCGATACCTCCCGATTCATTTGCGCCTGGGTAATATGATTGGGCTTGATCACACCTGGATAGTTAACCTGCTGTGGAAAAGGCTTTTTCTCTCCGGCCGCATATGTTGTACCCGGCATCCCGGTCATGCCAATAGACGCAATAATCATTGTCAAAACAAGGGAGAGATAGGTCAGACGGGATCTCAATATGTTTCTTTTACGGATAACATGTCGCATACTTCTGATTCCTCCTTCATTTTTGTGTAAGGCAAAGCCTGTCCTATAGGGAGTTGCTAGACCAGCGCTTTATCTTCAGCAGGCATCTCTTTCTGGAAAAACTGCGGTAGATAAGGACGATTGGCTTCCAGCATTTCTTCCAGCAGCGCTTTGGCAATATCCACCGATGGAACCAGCGGATGGTGCACCATCGCCTGAAGCGCAATATCCCGGTCACCTGTTATCGCTGCTTCGATCGTCAGTTGTTCATACGTCTTCACTGCATGGATCAGTCCCTGGATATGCTGCGGAATGGTGGTGAGCTGGATCGGCAGCGGACCATTCGCAGTCACCAGACAGTTCACTTCAATACAGGCTTCATCCGGCAAAAAATCGATAATGCCCCGGTTGGGTACATTCAATGTCTGTACATCGCCGGTACCGTTATACAGGGAGCGCATCAGATTGACGGCCGCTTCAGAATAATAGGCACCACCACGCTGTTCCAGCTGCTTGGGTTTCTCTTGCAAATGAGGATCACTGTACAGTTGGAATAGTTCTTCTTCGACTTTTTTGACGACTTCGGCACGGCTACCTTCACCCTGCATTGCCTGGATCTGATCTTCCAGCATGGCAGGTGTCATATAGAAGTATTTCAGATAATAAGACGGAAGCGCCCGGAGCGAACGCAGGAAATCTCCATCCCAATCCTGATGGGATACATTCACCGCCGCGTATTCCTGACGATTGTCCAGCAGCTCGGTCAATTTGTCCTGACCATCCACCTCGATCCGGGTGATCCAGTGCAGATGGTTCAGTCCGACAAACTCGGCATATACACGATTCGGACTGACCTGATATTGGGAAGTCAGCCATTTCATCATCCCGATCGGTGCATTGCATAATCCGATACTCCGTACTGTGCTGTGTCTGGTAATCGCTTCGGTGACCATACCGGCAGGATTGGTAAAATTGAGCAGCCATGCGTTCGGAGCCAGCTCTTCAATATCCCGGCAAATATCCAGCAGAACCGGGATCGTACGCAGCCCTTTCATCATGCCGCCCGGTCCGGTCGTCTCCTGACCGATCACTCCATACTTCAGCGGAATGCTCTCATCCTGTGCCCGGGCAGCCAGCATACCGACCCGCATCTGGGTACTGATAAAATCTGCTCCCTTAATTGCATCTCTACGATTCGTTGTTAGACGAACTTCTATCGGTAATCCGGATGCAGCTATCATTCTTTTGGCGAGTTCGCCTACAATATTCAGCTTGTGCAGTCCCGGCTCAATATCGACCAGCCACAGCTCCTGTACTGGCAGCTCGTTATGATAACGAATAAACCCCTCTACCAATTCCGGCGTATACGAGGACCCTCCGCCGATTACTGCAATTTTCAGTTTCTTTGACATATCAGATCACATCCTGTCCTATAGTTCCAATCTGTAATTTCACCTGAATGAGCTGTATATTTCGCTTGATCCAAAGTTTCTGCACTTGTGTCCCGGATGCTATGGTTCTATTAGCTCTGCAGATAACGGATGCAGATTGCCATGTTCACGCAGTTGGTTGTATACGCTCTCATAAACCGTAATATCCGTCTTTTCCATAGCCCGAAGGACAGCTCCTACGACCGGTTCCATATCCAGCCGTACCAGCGAAGCATAAGGAGCACATTCCTGCATAGCCGCTTCAATCCAAAAGCTGATCCAGCCGCGGTCTCCCCGGGTCAGCAAGCTGCCTGCCATTACTACATCGAATGTCTCCTGCTGCATACCGAGCCGATGCACAATTGCTGTAACCGATCGGCCGATCTCCTGTCCCTGACGGGCAAGAATATCGAGTGCTGCCCGGTCTCCTTCTGCGGCTGCTGTAAATAACAGCTCGGCCACCTGAAGCGGGACCTGTTGCTGGTGATCCAGATAATCATGAAACATCGTGGATACATCCGGATAACCGAGCTTTTCCAGCAGCAGACCGGTCAACAGCGTTGGCTGCTCCCTGCCATCCCAGGCACGAATAACGGTACGGAATACCTCGGTGCAAAGCATGCCTCCTCCTCCAAAATCTCCATACATATAATCGAATCCGCCACACTGAAAAATCTCGCCGTCCGGTGAAACACCGGCGCTGTTGGTTCCGGTACCGCAGATCACCGAGATGCCATATGGCCGGTTGGTTCCGGCACGCAGGCCGATAATCGTATCACATACAATTTCATAATTTACAAAGCCAAGACCGAGAATCATCGGATGCAGGATATCATAATCGGCCTGACGGTCAGCTCCCGCCAGTCCAAAACAGCTAAATGTCAGCTGCTCTCTCCGTATCCCCGCCTGCCTGAGCGCCGCGTCGGCTGCCTGACCGATATGGTCCGCAGCCAGCTGTCCGGCGATCTGATGATTGCCGTTACCCGCAAGGCCGCGGCCAAGCAGACGCCCGGATTCGTCGGTAACATACGCCAGCGTCTTGGTTCCGCCAGCATCAATACCCAGGTAATAGTTCACATTATTCACCTCTAGCGGCAGTCGATTGTCGTATAATCAGCTCCGGTTTTAATTTGATTCCATTCATACGTTTGTTCTGATTCGCCATTTTGCGCAGCAGGATATCGACAGCTGCCAGACCGATGTGATCGGCAGGCTGACGCATCGTCGTCAGCAGCGGATGCAGCTGGGAAGCGAGCATCTGATCATCATAACCGATCACCGACATGTCTCGGGGGACCTGGATGCCTTCTCGCATCAGTGCATTGATAAATCCAATCGCCATATGATCATCCCCTGCGAACAGCGCCGTAGGCAGCTTGCCACTTTTGAGCCATTTCTGTGCCGTCTCATAGCCAAATTCCACACCATATACACCCTGTTCCATCGCAAAAGGTTCCAGTCCCGCTTCCTTCATGGCCCACAGGAATCCTTGCCGCCTCTCCCTTGTACTCAAAAAGACTTCCTGCCCGCTCAGATGTGCAATCTCGCGATGACCCAGTTCCAGCAGATGACGGGTCGCTTCATAGCCACCGCTGAAATTATCCACGCTGATCGAAGCCGAATTGTTCTCTTGTAGCTGGTTGTCGATCAATACATACGGAATATTGCGCTTTTTCAATTCCGCTACAAAACGGTCTTCCTCCAAAGGAGACAGCAGAATCAATCCATCCACCCGATCTTCCTGAATCAGATAATGACTCTCTTCATTGCCGAATCCGCTGGATACCGAGATGGCCAGATAATAACCCTGCAACGCGAGCGCATCGTTAATTTCCTTGGCTACCGAGTCAAAGAAAGAATCATGCAGCGTCGTGACGATCAGACCGATCGTTCCGGTTCGCCCCCGGGCCAGTGAACGTGCCGCCGCGCTCGGGCGATAATCAAGCTCTTTGATCGCATCCAGCACTTTCTGGCGATTTTTCTCCCGCACGGTATCCGCACCATTAAGTACACGGGAGACCGTGACCACGGATAGACCGGAACGTTTGGCAACATCAAATATACTGGCTTTCATTGTGTATTCTCCTAGTTGATGCAGTCTTTCCTGTATCAGCGAACTGAATAAGGCTTCCTTCACTGCAGTAAAGCTGACATCCGTTTTTGTGCTCATTATACAGGAAGGAATACGGTACTCACTACAGTTGCCGGTATTTATGACAGAATTTTATTTTTTGGAACGGGCGAGAATCTCTTCCATTTTCTGCTGAACCTTCGGCATCACATCCTCCACTTTGGCAGTACCGTTTTGCAGCGGCTGCATTTCATTGATCATCATATCGTTGATCTGGGAGTAGTTGACGATCAGGTGATTGAATGACTCGTAGCCGTATTGATATGCGCCTTCATATACATTGCGTAGATCCTTTGGATCTATACTTTGGAAATGGGAGTAATAATCTTCGGCCGCATCCTGGTTTACCGGAGGCGTACCGCCGCTCAGCTCGATCGATTGCTTTTGAATATCGGTCTGCAGCAAATACTCAATCCACGCCAGGGCTTCCTTGGGATGCTTGGAATCTTTAAGAATAAAAAGTGGATCGACGAACAATGTACTGCGCACCTTGTCATTGCCGCCTGCCGGAACAGCAGCCACACCCACATTAAAGCCAAAATCATTGGCACCCGACAGGTTCCACGAACCGCCCACCGACATCGCGACCTTACCGGTTACAAAAGGATCACCGCCCTGACCGGCTACACTGGCAGACCATTCGGGAGGTGGAGATACCTTGTCATCGAATACCAGCCCAAAAATTTTCTGGTACGCTGCGATCGCTTCCGGTGAGTCAAAGTAGGATTCGGACGGTACGCCGCCATTTTTCCAGGTATCATCGGAATACATTTTGGCACCAAAGTAGAATGGACGGTTATCCAGCTCGCCCCATCCGAACTGCAGGCCGTATTGCTGCTTGTTCGGATCGTCCGAAAGGACTGTCAGCTTTTTGGCATCTTCGACCATTTTGTCAAACGTCCAGCTCTTGTCGTTATAATCCGATGGCGGATAGGCTACGCCTGCAGCATCAAATAGATCCTTGTTGTAGAGCAGCAGCGTAACATAGGAGCTGAATGGTATGCCGTACGTATGACCATCCACCTGGTAAATGTCCATCAGGTTCTGTGGAATCTTGTACTTGTCCGCCTGGAACCCGGATTCCTTGAGCAGATCGGTCATATCCAGCAGCATGCCCTTGTTGTAATACTCCGCAAACCCTCCATAGCCGAAATGTGAAGTGATATCCGGGGCATTGCCGCCTGCGATCATCGTCTGCAGCTTGCTGTCAAATTGCTCATAGGGAGCGGTCGCGACTTTGACTTTGATATTGGGATGCTGCTTCTCAAAATCCGGAATCAGCTGTTCGACAAAGGTACGATCCGGCGAATCAATCGTATAATACGTGATCGTCACTGCATCCCCGCCTGCTCCCGCATTGTTGCTGCCTCCTCCACAACCGCTCAGTATCATCGTCGTAGCGAGCAGGGTACTGAGGACTGTCAGCGTTTTTCGGTACCATTTCCTTTGGATATTAACCATGAACCATTCCCCCTTTATTTGATACCGGTCAGCACGATGCCTTCGACAAAGCGCTTCTGGGCCAGGATAAACAGCACAACGATCGGGAGCAGAGCCAGCACCGAAGCTACCATTAGTAGATGCCAGGGAGCTACCCGGAATTTGGACGAGGTTAAGGAGGCCATGCCGACCGGCAGCGTGAACTTGTCAGCAGAGTTCAGGTACAGTACCGGTGTCAGCAGATCGTTCCAGCTATAAATGAAGGAAAAGATCGCAATCGTCGCCATCGCTGCTCCGGAGAGCGGCAGCGCGATTTTCCAGTACATGCCGATCTCGGTACAGCCATCCATTCGACCGGCATCGAACAGTTCTTCCGGCAAATTGGCGAAAAATTGACGCAACAAGAAGATGTTATACGCAGAACCGAAAAAAGCAGGCACAATCAGCGGTAAAAAAGTATCCACCCAGCCCAGCTTGCTGAACAGTACAAACTGCGGAATCATAATCGCCGGATACGGTAGCATCATTGTACTGAGCAGCAGCATAAACATCAGATTCCGTCCTTTGCCACGAAAACGAGCGAAGCCATAAGCAACCAGAGATGAAGACAATAGTGTAGCCAGTACCGTAATCACTGCAATCATCAGACTGTTCTGATACATCGTACCGAACTGCAGCCGGGAGAAAATATCCATGTAATTACTGAACTGCAGACTGTCCGGGAAAAGAGTCGGCGGATACTGCATTGTCTCCCGCTGGGACTTGAATGAAGTCGTAACCATAAAAATCAGCGGCATCAGCATCAGCAGCGTGATCATAATCAGCAGGATAAAGCTGATTATTCGCGTCATATCCAGCTTGCGCCGTGAACGTGCTGCTGTCCATACGCCCGATTCCTGCATCCGGTTGGACGTAATCATCGGCTTTTCCCTCCTTCATAATACACATACCGATTCGACAGCTTCATAATGATATACGTAACAATCAGGACCACAATGAGCAGCACCCAGGCCATCGCTGATGAATAACCTGCCCGGTATTCCTTGAATGCACTCGTATACAGACCGTACACATAGAACCAGGTTGAATAACTGGGCCCTCCATGGGTCATGACAAAAGCCTGCGTAAATACCTGAAACGATTCAATTACGCCGAGGATCAGCTGAAATAGCAGAACCGGCGAGATCATGGGTAGTGTCACATGCCAGAAAATCGACAGCTTGCCCGCTCCATCCAATCGGGCTGCTTCCAGTAGGCTCGTCGGCACCCCTTGCAGTCCGGCCAGGAAAATAATCATCGCACCGCCCACACCCCAGAACGACATAATAATAAGGGAATACAGCGCCGTATTCGGGTCCATCAGCCAGGCAGGTCCTTTGACACCGAACCAGGACAGCATGTAGTTGAACAATCCGATCTGCGGATTGAATACCCAGTACCAGAGCAGAGACATGGCTACACCGGACACCATACTCGGAAAATACATCGCTGTACGGAAAAATCCTTTGAACGGCAGCTTCTGATTCAGCAGCAGCGCAAAGCCCATCGCCAGTAGCAGCTGCAGCGGCACACTGATAAAGGTATACTTGAGCGTGACCATTACTGAATTCCAGTACAGATCATCGGCAAACATTTCCCTGTAGTTGCCCAGCCCGACCCACTTGGGCGAATGGATAATGTCATAATCGGTGAAGCTGTAATAGAGTGAAGCCAGAATAGGAAACAGGGCAAAAACCGTAAATCCAATCACCCATGGCGATATAAAAGCGTACATTAACAACGTCTCTCTTCTCATCTCACGAGTCAGCAATTTATCACTTCCTCACTACCAGATTTGTTCAAAAGTTATACCGCTTTAACTTTTTGGATAGATAGAATCTGTTTGGTCATTCCTAAGGGTATGTGTATGCATATTTTTGGTTGTCTTTATAATCCTCCTTTTTCAAATCAATTAACTACTTTTGGATAAGGGGAATGATGTGTAGTGACATATGGCAATAAATAACGATTGGTATTACTTTTTTACGTGTACGATTTACGTCTTCATAATTCATTACTATCGATACTGTCTACTCAAAAGTTAAAGCGTTATAACTTTAGGTTGAGTTTATCATAGATGATCTTTTTACCAATTACAATACTGTTTTTCATTTTTTCTTCTTTTTGTGTCAGTATATTTAACTAAAAAGTAGTTATATATCTAAATTTTCAGTTTTATGTGTTAATTTAGTTATCATTTAAAGTTAAATAAAATAATTTCATACTATTATGTTGATCATCCTGTTCAGGATAAATAATTTATGATGTATCCAAAAGGCAAAGTCTGAATTCCAATTATATTCGAAGCCGAATAGCCCGATAATCTCTATACTAAATTCAAAATAGCAAGAAACCTTTAACCCGCTCGACAATGAATGCGTTTACATGGGAAAAGGCTAAATTCTGTTTTGAATTTAGCCGCTGCTATTTTCTCTTGTCTGTTCTTGTACCGGTGGGTGTTCCCGATCTCTGCCGTACAGATTGTGTAGCAGAGATCGTTTATGTTTGCTATGAGTCGATTGTGCTTACTGTGGAAAGTACTACTTACTGTTCATCCTGCTGATCTGCCAGCCATTGATTGATCCTGTACTTGTGGTGCTCGGACAGTGGCCATTGGGGAATATCCTGCCGGATCTGTGCCAGTGTTATATGTCCACGGCTGAATCCATTTAGCCGTGCAGCAAGCGTAGAATGAAATAGCTCTGCCTGATCGGGATACAGCTCATACAGCTGCTCCATCAGCCGGTGCTGCCGCTGCAGGTAATATTTCTGATGCCTTGCTTCAGCTGGATACCATGTATCATAAGGCTGGATCTCCGTCATGCGTCTTTTCTCTATACCATCAGGATCGATTGCTCCACTATTCCCGGTGCCTGCCGATTCGGAAGAAGCAGGATTCTTTGAAGACTTGGAACGTACCGCCGACGCTGCTGTCTGCTGCATCTGTTCTATTGTGCAGCGCTGTTGTTCATTCCGGTAAAACAGCAGGGAATGATATTGTCGTCCTTTGTATCCATTGATCACCGATGGATTATGATGATTCCAGAACATCTCCAGCAGCTGTTCCAGTGTAATAACGGAAGGGGCAAACTCGATCTCTATCGTCTCGGAATGATCTCCCAGCTGACGATATACCGGTGAGCCTGTTGTTCCGCCAGCGTAACCGGTTCGGGTATACAGCACACCCGGCAGATGCCCAAACAAAGCTTCGGGTCCCCAAAAGCAGCCCATGCCCAGAGTAAGTATCTCCGTTTGAGGCACCGGGGTACGTTTTTCTTTTTCCATACCATGTTCACCATTTTCATGGACAGACATAGCTATCCCTCCTCTCTATCTATTCAACTATTATACAGTCCGCTGATCGTTTCTTCGGATAGTATTGTACAAAAAAGAGCAAGTGCGCCTGCATCAGGAAGCGGCACTTGCTCTTTGCTTTTGTTCGTTTGTACATTGTAGGTGTTAGGTATACGCGATCAGGAGACGGTAATGGTCAGCACTTTGTCCTGTGCAGCAGTGACGCTGCCGGTATACTCTTCCACTCCCTGAAGGGCATCCTGACCATCGGGAATAATGACCGGTGTGATGACCGGATAGCCTGCAGCCTGGATCTGGGCAATATCAAATTCCAGCAACAGCTGGCCTTTTTTGACCGAATCGCCTGTGGCAACGTGAGCTTGGAAGCCTTCCCCTTTGAGAGAAACGGTATCAACACCGACGTGGATCAGCATCTGTACACCAGAGCTGTGCTCCAGCATGATCGCATGTTTGGTTTTGAACATCTGCGCCACATTTCCATCGAATGGAGCATATACTTTACCTTCGGATGGCTCAATAGCGATTCCCTGACCCATCATTTTCTGGGCAAAAGCAGGGTCTGGTACATGGGACAGATCGACTGCCTTCCCTGTAATAGGAGCAGGAATGTCTATAGTCTGTGTCTTGTTTTTTTTGAAAAATGATAGCATGGTTTACTACCTCCTTGGCTGCCTGCACCTCTGTATATATGACAGGCTCTGGTATCAATTAATCATATAAGGGTGGCAATTGCTCTGTCAAACACACCAGAAGAAGCACATATAACAGCATGAATCGTGTCTATTGATAAATAGATCGACGGAGTTGAATATATTCCACACTTTTATCCAAAATAGCATAAAGTCGCTGTTTATTTACATATTTCATCTATTGCACAGGTAGATATTCACTTATCCTTGCTTCTTTTTTAATAGATTTATCTCCAGATTATCTTTATAAAAGCAAAATCAGCACTTTTTCACTTAATCCCTATGTTATTTATTCTCCTTTATCCAAAGTTAATTTCATTTTGGTTAAAAGATGATATACTGGGAAGAGTGAACAAAGGAGACGGTTATGAAAACATCCTATAGACATCAACTGAAGACACTACTGGAGTTATTTCTTGTTTTTTTCAAAATAGGCCCTGCTACTTTTGGCGGTGGTTATGCCATGATTCCGATGATTGAGCGCGAGATCGTCCACAAGCGCAGCTGGATCAGCGAACAGGAGCTGGATGAGCTGCTGTCGCTTGCAGGCTCGGCACCAGGCGGTGTGGGCGTGAATGCTTCCACCTTTATCGGCTATCGGATGGGGCGTATTCCCGGTGCTGTTGCAGCGCTGCTCGGCATTACTTTCCCTACCTTTTTTATTGTTTTCGCGATCAGTATGTTCTATTCCCGATTCGGTGATCTGCACAAGGTACAGGCGGCTTTTCAGGGAATCAAAGGCGCTGTGATCGGTCTGATCGCAGTCGCTGCCTATCGTATGGGCAAAAACGCACTGTTCGACCGGACGACGATTGCAGTAGCAGCCGGGGCGCTAATCCTGCTGCTGGTGACCGGTCTGAATCCCGTAATTCTCATTCTGTGTGGTCTGCTGCTGGGTATTCTGATTATCCGTGTCAAAAAGCATATGGGACTGAATACACGAACAGAAAAAGAAAGACCTGCCGACCAGGATCGACAGGCACAGATTGAATATTATATTTAAGGAGGTGCTCCGGTGATTCTGTGGCAGCTGTTTATCTCTTTTCTCAAAATAGGCTTTGTTTCTTTTGGCGGCGGTTATGCGGTCATCCCGATGATCCAGCATGAATCCCAGCGTTATGGCTGGCTGACACCGGAGCACTTCCAGCAGACCGTATCGCTGGCAGGCATGTCTCCGGGTCCGATTGCGACCAATAGTGCAACATTGATCGGGTATCAGGCAGCCGGTGTTGGCGGCGCATTTGCTGCTACTACTGGTATTGTGCTGCCTTCGCTGGTGCTGGTGGTGCTAATCGCCAGCTTTTTCTACAAAATCAACAGCAACCCAGCGGTCAAATCATCCTTTTATGGACTGCGTCCGATTATTACCGGCCTGATTATCTACGCAGCACTTCATTTCGGATTCGCCAGCGGCTGGTCGTCCCTGCTGCAGCCGTCGAACTGGCTGGTTCTATTGATCGGGGCAGCTGCCTTTATAGCGATTGTAAAATACAAAACCCATCCGCTGCTCGTTATTGCCGGTTCTGCTGTACTGGGTATGGCCTTTTTCTAAAATGCAAAACGGCGCAGCTTGGTCAGTGTCGCAAATGCCTGTTGTAGCTTATCCCTACAGCGAATTACTTCTGGAGTACACTTGTTGCAGCCGGAGTAACAGCAGCGAAATCTTTTTTGAGGTACGTATCCTCTTGGGTGCATAAGGGTTATCCCAGGTTCTCTGCCCACAGCAGATCATGATGCTGATCTTCATACCGCTTCATCGGAATAATAAAGTAAAACAGCGAGCCTTTTCCTTCGGCAGAACGGACGCCGATCTCCCCATCCATCAGCTCAATCAGATTTTTGCAGATAGCGAGTCCCAGTCCGGTTCCTTCATACGTACGGTTGATTTTGGAATCAATCTGGTAAAAGGGCTGGAACAGACGCTGCTGATCTTCCTCGCTTATTCCAATTCCGGTATCCTGCACAGTAAAATTAAACTGCCAGACCGGCTCTTCCGCAGCGTCCGAGGCTGCAGGTGCCGCATGAACCCCCATACGAATACCACCCTCGAACGTAAATTTCACCGCATTACTGATCAGATTAATCAGCACCTGGCGGATACGCTGCTCATCGCCGAGTACTACATCGGGAATAGAATCATCCGACGAGAAATCCAGTTCCAGATTCTTCTGCCGAACCTGTGTACTGAACAGGCCGGACGTTTCTTCCAGCAGCTGCCGGATACTGAACGGCTCGCGTGCCAGACTCATTTTACCGGCTTCCAGCTTGGAATAATCCAGCACTTCATTGATCACATGCAGCAGCACAGTTCCACTATGATGAATATGACCGACAAATTCCTTTTGCTCTTCGTTCAGGTCCATCTCCAGCAGCACATCGCTCATACCGAGTACGCCATTCAGCGGAGTACGCAGTTCATGACTCATCATCGCCAGAAAATCACCTTTGACGCGCAGCGCTTCTTCCAGCTCCTGCTTGGTATGCAGCAGATCGTATTCTGCCTGCTTGCGGCTGGTAATGTCTTTGGAAATGGTATAAATATCTTTTACCCCGTCACTTTCTACCCAGGGAACCATCGTCGAACTCAGCCACATCTCCTGTCCATCCCGGTGACGGAGCATAAATTCGACCGTATGGGAGATTCCATGGAGTGCATCACGAAAGGAGTCCCGGATCATATCATTATATGGCTCTATAATCATGTCGGTAAAAGAAACCCTTTTCAATTCATCCATCGTATAACCCATAATTTTCTCTGCTGCCGGATTCGCACGCAGCAGCTCTCCACTGCGGTTAAACAGCAGCACCACATCCGGATTATGTTCAAATATCGAATCGTACCGGCGCTGATTGATCTGTGCCTGCCGGAATGCAAAGCGTTTGTCCAGAATCTGACTGATCATCAGCAATACCAGAATCAGCAGCATCGCCCCGCCAATCATGATTGCCAGTGTATATTCGTTAGTCTCTTGAACCGGATGCTCTACCGGCAAAGGATACATATTATGAATATGGAGAGCACTCATTCCCGTATAGTGCATCCCGGCTATCGCACTGCCCAGCAGCAGGGACATGAGCAGCTTAGCTTTACGGCTGATCGTCTGCTCCTGATGGCGATGACGCGCCGAGATTTTGAGTGCGGCAAACGAGGCACTCCAGGCGATCATTACCGATAGACCCACCATCCAGCCGTTATAATGCTGCTGAAACGGCATATCCATGGCCGCCATACCGGTAAAATGCATGGCTACAATCGCAAATCCCATCCACAGCGAACCCATAAGCAGACTGCTCGTTTTCATAAAATCGACACTGATCATCCAAAAGGCAGCCAGTACCGCGATAATAGGCAGCAGCATCGAGGTCAGCAGCCAGAAGGGATTATAATGTACATCGGCCGGCAGATTATAGGCGAGAATTCCGATAAAATGCATCGACCAGATGCCGAGTCCCATAATAGCCGATCCGAATACAATCCAGATCAGCCGTGAACGTCCATGAAGTATCAGAACCCGCTCATATATATAGAGTGCACAATAGGAAGCAAAAAAGGAGATAAACAACGAAAGTAGAACAAGCGGAATATTATAGTTTCCCTGCAATTCTGTCATATGCATGTTCCTTCCTCAACGTTGATAGACAGCGTTCTACTATAGGTTTTGTGTATAGATATAGATGAGTGTTATATAAGATTAATTTAACCTAAACTTCGAAATACTCAATACATTTTGGGATGAATTGTAAATGTCTTCCGCCCAAATTTATATTTTTCGCATATTTCATGCGTCAACTCTATGAAATCAGGTGAAAATTTTTCAGAGCTATGCTATCCTAAAATATTAGAAGAGATCATTGATTTTGTTAAGCCTATATGAATGTTGTTGGTATGACACGGATACTTGTCGGGTGGTGAAAGATACACCCATTTTGCTGTGCAAACTTCATGTTCGTCCTGTACAAATATTTTGATTTCATAATGCGTTGGTTCTGACGCTGAATTATACTGTGTTTCTAACTTTAGGGAGGTTTATTCAAACGCCATGCTCATTATTGGTATTGCCGGTGGTACCGGCTCAGGCAAAACAACCGTCGCCCGCTCCGTCATCGAACGTATGGGAACGAGAAAAGCAGTTACTTTCATCTCTCAGGACAATTACTATAAAGATCACACGCATCTGAATCTGGAAGAACGGGCCCTGATCAACTACGATCATCCTTTCGCTTTTGATAACGAACTGCTGATTCAGCACCTGGAAGAACTCAAGCAAGGCAAAGTCGCTCATGCACCAGTCTATAATTTTACGATGCATGCCCGTTTTACCGACCAGACGCTGGAACTTCAGCCCAACAATATTGTTATTATCGAAGGACTTCACGTACTGTCTGACGAGAAGCTGCGCGAACAATTGGATATCAAGGTATTCGTGGATACCGATCCGGATGTGCGTATTTTGCGCCGTGTGCTGCGCGATATCGAAGAACGCGGACGCAGTATTCAATCGATTCACCAGCAGTACATGACGACAGTCAAACCGATGCACGAAGCCTTTATTGAACCTTCCAAAAAATACGCCGATCTGATCATTCCGGAGGGCGGACATAACGAAGTAGGTATTCAACTGCTGTCGATTCTGACCGAGAAATACCTGAACGGCGACCGCAAATGGGGCACGCTGTAATTACCAATTGATTGCATATCGTATAAAAGCTGTCCGGGCAAAGGCCCGGCAGCTTTTTGCATAAGGAGAGAACGATACCCGATGAACCGCAAAATTGTAGCTGTCGATATGGATGATACGATCTGTCATCTTCTTCCCAAAGCCATTCATTATCACAATGCGCTCTACCCAGATCTGCCGCTGACGATGGAGCAGATTATCAACTTTGATCTGAGCCGGATCTGGCATCATGAATGCTCGGAGGAAGTCTTTTTCGGCAGACCAGGGCTGTATGAAGAGTTGGAGATTTTCGACGAACATACGGTGGAAGAAATGCGCCGGATTCATGAGCAGCATGATCTGATCGTCGTTACCGCTGCCCGCCCTTCGTCGGTGCCGGAGAAATGGAGATGGCTGCAGCAGCATCTGCCTTTTATTCCGTATGAGAATTTCTTTGTCGCCAAGCGTAAATATCTGCTGGAATTCGATGTGCTGATCGACGATGGACCGCATAATCTGCTGGCAGCCCGTGAAGCCGGCAAGCGTACGATCGGTATTCCGCGTCCATGGAATCTGCCGCTGCAGCAGGACTTTCTGATGAAGGATTCATGGGAAGGCATGAGTGATCTGGTGAACAAGGTATTGGCGGAACAGCCGCAGAGATAAATTCGCAGCAAAATCGGTTTTATCGCTTCGCCGGCTGCTCAGGATTATTGGTCATTGTGCTCAACCCTAACGGCTCTCGCATCGTGAGAAGGCATTTATGCTATGAGTATCTCTTTTTAGATACTTGGTTAACCTCATAGTCAGAGGTCTTTTTATAGGTCAACTAAAAGCCGGATCATTGTGATCTGTTCAACGAACAGGCAGCAGTGATCCGGCTTTATTTGGTATATAGATGCTATAGGGTGTGTATGTCTTGTGTCTATTCATACATGTGACTATCGATGAGATACATAAAGACAATAGCGATATGAGTGATACTCCCCCTCATCTTCAGGCGAAAAAGTGATCGATCTACGCCCTACCGCATCAGACGTGTATTGGTACAGTGCCGCTTCAGCCAGGCACTAATTCCCTGCAGACCCGGATAGATGATCCGTTCATTTACATTGGCCTGATCCAGCTTGTCTCTTACTTCCAACTTCAATTCAGCCGGGATAATAATCTTTTTGTACAGTCCCGGGTACTGCTTGAGCCAGTCATCCAGCCCGCGATCCCGGTTGCTCATAATCGTGAACATAGCGTACTGGTTCACAATCCGCTCATCAATCGATGGTGGGTCCAGGCAGATGACAAAGTCATCATCGCCTTTTAACTGTTCAAAATCACTCATATCCTGGAACAGTTCATCCAGCAGTTCGACCGTAAATACGAGCAGGTCATCGTCAGCCAGTCGATGCCGCAATGCCGACGGCAGATGAGCATGTACCTGATCGGTATCCAGGCACCAGACAGCCCCGTCCTCATGGTAACGGGTCAGATCCGATGTGGCAAAATGCAGCGCCACATAAGGCGAGAACGACCAGTCCAGCATGCGCGTAGGCAGTCCATGGTGCTGGGCGACTGCCAGCAGCTCCCAGTCATTGCGTTCGTCTTTGAGTGACGCACGGGCGAATTTTTTAAAATTGCGTAAAAGGTGAGACTCCATACCTGTATTTTCAATCCTCATCAGACTGGTACTCAGATCAAAAGAAGCGCTATCCATTCCCCGGTAGGCATATGGAGAATGAAAGCGGCCATGTTCAGGATGAGGAGGAAAGTTAAACAGTTCTTCATGGAGGTCCAACCAGCTTTCTGCGACGCTTACTCCATCCTCAATCGATTTCAAAACAACACCTTCCAACTTATGTTTGTATTTGACTTCTCTATTTATTACACTACTTTGGACCATTTTAATGAACTCCAAAGGTATTTTTTTACATAATATGATGTATTCAAAATAACTGGCAGGCCTGCTGTCAAAGGAGAAAATCCAATTTCGCTATTCGTCTGCTGCTGTCTGTATGCTACACTGATAGATGTAATTCAGCTAACAGAGAACATGCAATATGAATAAGAGAACCTAAAACAACTTGCAACAATTTTTAGCTGAGGATGGCTATTTTTGCTTATCCATACTGAAATTTTACCTTGATCCATTCCTCTATGAATAATTTTATTGGAAAAGGAGTGAATATCGATGCTTGGCAGTATTATGATCGCGCTCGTCGCGCTGGAACATCTGTATATTCTGATTATGGAAATGTTCCTCTGGACAACCCCCCGTGTGATGAAGACGTTCGGCACAACATCCGAGCAGGCACAAATAACCCGTCCGATGGCGGCGAATCAGGGATTGTATAACGGCTTTCTGGCTGCAGGTCTGATCTGGTCGCTACTGCATCCGGACGATCACGTAAGCAGGCAGATTGCTTTCTTTTTCCTCGGCTGCGTCCTGGTCGCTGCCCTGTACGGTGGCTGGAGTGTCAAAAAGTCAATCTGGCTCATGCAGGGTCTGCCTGCGCTGATTGCCCTGCTGCTAGTTTGGCTGGGTTATTAATAATTAGATTTGTAAACACCAAAAAGCCTGCCGACTGCTCCATGTGCCAGAAGATTCAGCACACGGAACAGACAGCAGGCTTTTTCAGTTACATTTCGTTTATTCATCGGCTCCGATATTTATGGCCGAACCGGAGATTCGGGGCTGTCCATCCATATCCTTGCTGTTCCGCATTCCGGGATCAACATATCCACTGTCTACTGCCGGGGAGGAAGATTGCAGATGGTAATCATCATTTTGGGCATCGACAAATTGCGGATCAGCGAAAAGAGAATGGAGATCGTTGCCGCTGCCTTTGCGATACGCCTGCAGACCGCTGTATGCCTCGCCTTTCCAGATCCAACTGGAGCGGGTAATGCCATCCTCGGCGAAATACAAATTATAATCGACCTTATTGCCCGAATTACGAGTGTATTCGTTATAAATGAGCACACCCGAATCTCCGGCGACCATCATATTATTGCGGATCACATTACGCCGGGTATCATACTGGATCAGCAGCTGTCCATTGCCAGCTCCCAGGGTATCATTATGGTAAAGCGTATTATTCACAATCTGTGAATCCGTTGTGGAGCCGCGTTCTTCATCATAACCGCCCATAGCAATTCCGGTCTGACGGTTATGGTAAATGACATTGCTGCGCACATTAATACGGCTGGTACTCCTGCCCGCATGCTCGGAAGCGATCTCGATACCGATATCATTATTGTATGAATAGTTCTGTTCGATGATGCTGTCCCTGCCTCCATCCACATAGATGCCTCCTGCCGAGTTGCTGTGATTCGGCAGCTTTTGGCCATACGAAGGGTTCTGGTTAGAGGAGACATTATAAATACGGTTACTGCGGACTATACCGTTACGGGTCTGGTCGTATTTTATGTCCGGCGCTATGCCTTCGAATCCGATCAGGTCGATGCCAATATTATCGCTGTTATAAATCCGGTTATTCGTTACTGCGAATCCGTCTACATTACCATTCACGACCAGTGATTCGCTGCTGCCCAGTACCAGATCATGCAGCTCGTTATGGTCGATAGTTACCTGCTTGAGCGCAGCCGGTGCCTGGTCGCCGTACACCGCTATACCGTGCGCATCCCGACCTGTAAGATCCGGACCAATGGGAGTCGCTGTATTGGCGATATGATGCACATGATTGCCCGTCAACTGGATCTTCTGTCCGCTACCATGCACATAGATACCGACCGGCACGGCATTGCGGGAATTCGTTTTGTAATTGCGCACTTCCAGTCCCTGGATACGAATATAACTGGCGTCAGCAATGTCGATAAGTCCCTGCAGACCGCCCACTTTTACCCCCTTGCCATCCAGTACGGCCTGCTCCCCCGGATAACTGGCATATGTAATATAACCTGCTGCAGCCGAGCCGGAGCGGCGAATGTCCACCCTCTCATGGTACACGCCGCCGCGAATATAGATCATACTGCCCGGAGCCGCTTGGTCGGCAGCATGCTGTATCGTTTGCCACGGCGCACTCTGGCTGCCCGGTTGGGTGTCTTTGCCTTCGGGAGCGACATAATAGACGGGTCCTGTGCTGTCTTTTGCAGGCGCTGCTGTCGCTTCTGCTTCCACCGATTCTCCCTGTGTGGAGCAGGCTGCAACGCCGATGCCCAGTAAGAGCACTGCACACAGACGTGCTGCTTTTCTGGCGTAATGGTTCAATGAACGTCCTCCTCTGCTGTAGCTCATATTTACTTTCCAATTATTTCCCATGTACAATAAAAAGACAGACCGTACAGTCTAGTAGTCTCGGATAATATAATAATACCTGACGTATAAGCAAGAGGATCATCCAAATCTGCACTCCGGAGGTATCTTAATGAAACAAGCTATTATACAATTCGCTCGCAGAGAGCTATGGTGGAATCTGCTGGCAGTGTTTCTACTATTTATCGTACTGCCATTAGCCGTGCACCATCCACTTGGCAATATGCCACTGATTGGTTTGCTTTCTTTGGTGCTGCTGTCTGCGGTTGGCATATGGGGTAAGCACCGCCAGCTCCAAGCATAGAATGAATAGTGATACTGTATTATTTGGCTTTGAGTGCATATGGATAGCGAGCGAGTAAACCGTAAAAAGCAAGCGCCGGAAGAATCACCCACAACAATATGGGAGTAGCCAGAATAATCATTACCCCTACTATAGAGATGATTGTAGTGAGAATACCGGTTAGATGCCTGTTGGACCAGCGGTACATGACATGCCCTAATACTGCTGCGAGCAGAGCCAGAATCAGGATTACGCCTATGAGATAAATGATGCCCATACACAGTACCTCCTTCTTGTTGAGATATCTCCAGTATAACATTGCGATTTACAATATGTGGAATGTAAGAATGATGCAACCATGCGTAACGGAAGAAAAGAAATAAGAGCAAAGGACGACATTTAAGCCTGGAGATCCCCATTACCTATACCACTTCAGGGATCTCCAGGCTTAACCGGAGGACGTGCTCTTATTCTTTTCTGGAGTGCATGATGTACAATGCGAAAGACACAACGCATGCTCATTCTTCATTGTATCATGCTCCATACCGCTATATACGTCCCACAGCACCCGCTAGATAATCCGATGCTGCAGCCACCTGTTCCCATAAAACCGTTTCATGAAAATAATCCCGCGTACTGCCCATTCGCAGTCCATCGCCAGCCATACCCCGAGTACGCCCCAACCGAGCACAACGCCCAGTACATACCCGAGCACCACCCGGAACAGCCACATCGACAGCATGGATACCATCGAAGTAAACTTGGCATCCCCGGCCGCCCGCAGCGCAGACGGTGTAATAAACCCGATCGCCCACAGCGGAATCTGTGCGATTGTATTAATCAGCAGCACCCAGAAAATCTCATCCACAATCTCTGCCGGCGGATCGAACAGCGAGATCAGCGGATAGAATAGTGGCAGAATAATCAGCCCCATTAATACAAACGACAGCGACGCCAGCACCAGGAATGACTTGGTGAACTTGCGAGCTTCGTCAATATGCCCGCTGCCGATACACATACCAACTACCGTAATAATGGTCAGCGACAGTGCATTGGCCGGAATCTGCATGGCGCCTGCCAGTGCGGAACAGATCGCATTGACCGCAATCGCATATGTTCCCATGCCGACAATGAAGATCTGGGTCAGTATTTTCCCCCCGTTAAAAAACATCTGCTCCGTCGCAAACGGAAAGCCGATAAACAGGATCTTTTTGAACATCTCCCATTTGACCTCGAACAGCTCGCGCACACGCACTTTCAGATTGACGTCCATTTTGAACAAATAGTACAGCGCACACGCCGCGCCGCCATACCGGGCAATGTTGACCGACAAGGTCATGCCGAGTACACCCATATCCAGTCCATTGATAAAGACAAAATTCAGCAGTACATACAGCAAGTTCATAATCAGCGATAGCACCAGTGAAGCCCTCGTACTGCCGACTCCGCGTAGCGCGCCGCAGACCGCTTCCACAATCGCTATCCCGACAAAAGAAATACAGCTCCCGATCAGGTATGTACGCGCATGGTCCATAACTTCCGCTTCGGCCGAGCCAAACAGCAAACTGAGCAGCGGCCCGTGAAAAATAATTCCGATCAGTGCTACAGCCAGCGCCAGCGCAGACACGGATGTTACTGCTCCTGCACTCGCCTGTGATACTTTCAGCTCATTGCCATTGCCCTTGTACTGGGCGACCACGACGGTTCCCCCTGTAGCGACAGCAATAAATACACTTAACAGGAAAATATTCAGCGAATCCACCATATTGACCGCACTGACCGCGGCCACACCTGCCGAGCTGATCATGGCGGTATTGATCAGATTCAGTCCCATGACAAACGCCTGATCGATCAGGATCGGAATAAATAGCGAGATCATCTGGCGGTAATTCATTGTTGCTCCGGAAAAATACTTTTCCAGCAGATTATGAGCTCTACTCCATCTTATGCTGGGGTCTCCCATGTGATTACCTTCTTTATAACTGGATTCATGGCCTCTCCGACGGTTGACATTCTCCACATTATACCGGAATCTCTACAGGATTCCAGTGGAACTCATAATAAAAACGCCCTTCAGGTTAAAATAACTGAAGGACGTAATTGGTAATTATGTATATTCACGTTGTGCGTTTTGAAAAATAGGAATGCGGCCGAGAGGACTCGAACCTCCACGGGGGTAAGCCCACACGGACCTGAACCGTGCGCGTCTGCCAATTCCGCCACGACCGCAAATGAGTTAGTGAGCTGCGTTACGCAATCACAAGGAATAATATATCATGATATTTCGAAAAGCACAAGCTTTTTTGTGAAATATTTTAACGCAGCTCTTACTCCGCAATTCCTCTGATTTATTTCGTATAATTCTGCCTGTGCAGGCTGTACACTTTGTAATTAAATTCGTTCCATGCCCGCGTCTCACCGGCCTGTACATATTCGAGCCGGATCGTGATATGATCCTTGCCTGCCGTATATAGCGCTGGAATCTCGTATTCATCGTCCAGCCAGCGCTGGTACGGATTGCGATCAGCTACATACCAGCTGCGTTCCTGCACAAGTGCTTCATCTACATACACCTTTGCTTTTTGTCGACCGGTCATCTGATCGGATTTGCGCCGCAGACGTACGCCCTGGTTATTCGGATGGATAGATACAACAAATTCACTCCACCCCTCTGTCTCATGACCTGTATCCGTAATGAACACATCATCCTGATCGCCTTCATAACAGGCACACAGGGTATAATAACCACGGCTACCGGATGTACGATAGTGATGGATGCCTTCCGAAGCCTTGTTCCCGATATCCAGTTCGTCCGTCAGTGTCATGCCCTGCTCATCCACGCCATAATAAAACAGAATACCCGAGTGGCGTAAATATTGATTATTGTACTCTCCCGATTCGATGCCAAAAACCAGTTCCTGCCGAAAAGGATACACATCTCCGCTGCACAGTCGCACCATTGACCATGGACTGTCCGGCAGGCCGTCATAAGCACTGGATGGATTCATTTCCGGCGGTGTCGGGAAGCCCCAGCCGTAATTCACCCAGCTCTCGGAGCCATCGCTCTCCACCTGCGGTGTTAATTTACCATCGATATGAACACGCACATCCCCTTCACAGCTAATTTGCCCCATAGACCGGCTGAAAGCAGTCACCTGCCCGGCTACCAGATGTCCGCGACCGCTAATCCGCCCGATAATGCTGTCTGTTCCTTGCGCCGCCTGCGAAGGATAGTAAGCCGAAGAACGGAAGTACCCGGTCCTTCCTTTGGGGTACAGCGGATTATACTCTGTTGTATAACAGATTTCCCATCTGGCAAAGGCAATGTCTTTCTCTCCCCGGTTGATCAGCTCGATGCGTGCACTTGTCCAATATGGCATCGGAAAATACTGATACAGCATACCCTGTTCAGTCTCTCCATGGGATATCAGTCCAATACGGTTATATCCCAGCTCATTACCGAAAAAGGCACCCAGCGGACATTCCACATCCGGCTGCTCATGACCATCCCACGTCGCTCGTACCCAGATCTGCTGCAGCTCCGGCCGCGGAAAACCATTAAGCGGCGCATTGAAGGCTATATCTGGCAGAGTCGTATTCATTTCAGCGAGGACCGCCGTAATACTGCCTGCACCTTGCTGTTCCAGCAGAACCACGCTTTCTCCGCTGCGCAGTGTGAATTGTTCGGTAACAGCCGATTGTACAGGCACAGCCGGCTTGGGGTCCTCCCCTGTACGGTTCCAGGTATCCCGCAGATTATCCAGATGCTCATGACCTGTAAATGTCGTTATCCCCTCTGCAGTCGAATAGGAATGGTAAATAACATGACCCCACCCTCCATCTCCTTTGGCTGCCCCTTTTAGCCGGATATCCGATGTGATGCGGCAGGAACGAGCATATTCCATCGGCACAAAGCTGCGTACCACCCGGATCGGCCCTCTGCCATTATCATCCGGTCCCATATAAGCATCTGCCAGTGGTGCGGTAAAAGGAGCCTTGTGACCAAACTCCGAATGCCGGATACGGAATCTCGGCTCGGCTTCTCCGTCGAAATAAAATGAAAATGTCGGCTCCTCACTTTCCGGATACCGATGCTGTACAAAGTTGTAAATACAGCCGGGACCATCCACATCGAAGATCACCCATTCCGATCCTTCCTGATATAACCACCAGTCCCAGTCGGCATTGCCTCCCTGCTTGTCTATACTGCCCTCATAGTGAACCTGTACTCCTTCGCGCAGCAGTGGCAGCAGTTCGAATCGCTCCATAGCCTTCAGGCCTTTGGGTACGTTATGTTCGGATTCCCCGTTTGATTTCATTATGCTGCTCCTGTTCTCCGTATACATGAACGGATGATAATAGATAACGATTCGATCCTGTTTGCTAACGGACGTTGGTATAACGGATATTACTTGCTCTATCCAGTATAAAAGGAGTCGTCTCTCGCCGGGATTGAACAATTTTCAGATGAGTTGAATATTTTCGATTTGCGATGAGCTTGGTGAATACGCAAAAAGACAACGATCCAGTTGCAGATCGTTGTCTTTTTGGTCTATCGCGTGCTATGCATCTTAACTCAATCTCTATCATTCAAATACCAGCGGTTGATCTAGTGTTTGGATGATTATTTGGAGGACAGCTCGGCCAGCTGGGCTGGTGTCAGGCTGCCTTCGAATACTTGCAGCTCATCCAGCTCGCCTTTGAACGGGGTATCCCAGTAGTTTACGCCGAGTCCAAAGCTGGCGTTATCCGATGCCGAGAAGCGATCCGGGAAGCCAGTGCCGGTAAAGGTTTCTTTGCCGTTCACATACACGGTAACGTTGCCCTGATCGACCGAGAAAGCCAAATGGCTCCATTCTCCTGCCGGAATCTTCATACCGGTGCTGGCATCGTACCATGGCGTACTGCCTGCCCACAGCATCGTGTTATCTCCAGCAGTACCGCGCGGCAGCAGGCTGATCCAGTGATCGCTGTCTGCTGCGCCAAAGAATGCCGGTGAATACAGGTTCAGCTGTTCCGGCTTCACCCACATGGAGACGGAATACGAATTGCTGTGAATAAGTCCATTTGGCAGACGGATACCCGTTGTACCATCCAGTACCGCCGATTGTCCGTGTACTCCTGTACCATACGTGAGGGTGCTTACCGTTGCCGGACGATCCAGGCGATCTCCGGTCAGTTCACCTGCACCATGTTGGCCAGTACTGTCATTCAGGTTCTGATCAAAGCTGTACTGTGCTGTGAGTTGTGCATTGGTATAAGGAAGTACAGTAACTTCAAATATCTTGGTCCGTGTCTCACTACCACGGGTAATACGTGCGGTCAGTGTCACCGGTACAGCCGAACTGCCGGATTCCGGACGGGTTACCTGTCCATTTGCAGCAATAATCTGTTCGTTGGAAGACGTCCAGTTGATCGTTGTACCGCGACTGCCGATAGTTGGCAGTTCCAGATTGGCTGTAATGCCACTTGTTCCGCTCAGTTCCAGTTCTCCGTACACATCTTCGATCACCTGCGTATCCGAAGCATCCGGCAGACGGCTGCCCCAGCCCATAGTCGCCTGGTCGGATAGCGCTGTGAAGGTCATAACGTACTGTTTGGACATCGGGTCCCAGTCTTTGACAAAGACGCCGGTATAGTTTTTGCCGCCAATCGTCAATTCTGCATTATTGGTTCCTTTTTTCTTCCAGGTCCCCTGCAGTTCGCCGGTAATCGTATGATCTTCATTCAAGCGAATAGCGCTCGCTTCTTTGATCGCCGGAGAAGAATCACTGCCGTGATCGACAAATTGATAATCGCCGGTGATCATTTTGTCGCTGACTTTGGCTTCCTGCTCGCCTGCATAACGATAAGGTGAGACAACTGGCCAGCCTTCTTTGTTGATAAACATCTGGTGGATACGCAGCTCATGCTCTTCGCCGCGTCCCGGGAAGCGGGTATGGAACACGAGGAACAGCTGACCGGTCTTCGGATCGGTATAGACCGAGTTATGTCCCGGAGACACATAGCCGTAATCCTGCTCTTTGCCCGGATCGCCTACTTTGCTGTCGAACAGGAAGTTGCCGATCAGCTTGTTGCCGTACTCATCATTACTCGTATTGGCCGGCCAGGTTGCCTGATGGCCTCTGGCATCCACATAAGGGCCGTCTGCAGACTTGGAGCGGAATACACGCATATTGTAGCCGCCGTTCGCTGCCAGTCCACCATACGTCATGTACAGGTAAAAGTAGCCGCTGTCCTTGTTGTACTGGATATACGGGCCTTCACCGGATTTGCCGTAACCACCGGCAATTTTGGTGCCAAAGTAGCGGTCGATCATGCGACCATCTTTGGTTTTGCCGTCTTTGCCCGGATAGATCGGCTTGCCTGTTTTCTGATCCACTTCCAGCACGAAGATACCGCCGGACCAGGAACCATAGGTCATCCACATTTTGCCTTTGGCATCGTAGAAAATGGTAGGATCGATCGCATTCGGATACTGCTGGTTCGCATAGGAGCCGTTTTCGTTAAACCAGGCCGGATTCTCGGCGCTGATCTTTTTCTGGTCGATCAATGTCTGGATATTGGTATTGGTCCACTTTTTATCGACCTGGCTATTGGCATCGAATGCCTTATCTTTGGTGAATCCGGTATAAATGAAGGTATCTGTATATTCATACGGTCCTTCGATTTTCTGGGATACTGCCATACCGATCGCAGAGCGGATATACGTAGATGAGGTGGAGTAATACAGTGTATACGCACCTTTGGAGCCGTCTTTGTTTACATATTTGGGATTCCAGATCACATCCGGTGCCCATACGGCGAATCCGCCTTTGCTGTCGGCATCATTTTCACCCGCCCATTTAAAAGAACCGGCCAGCGTTTTGGACAGATCACCATACAGCGTATTGCCCGGTGTGGTGTAACCGTTTGCAAAATTCGACCAGTGCAGCAGGTCGGGAGATTTGGCTGCCGAGATATGAGAGCCGAATACATAGAATGTATTGCCGGTTTTGATAATGGAAGGATCATGTACAGTCGCATTGGAAAACGTCGGCTCGGCCGGTGGGTTATCTACTTTGGCTGCAGAAGCCTGTTCATTGTTGGTTACGCCTGCAGCAGAGACTGCAAGTGAAAATGCCAGCGTCGCTACAGCGAGCTTTTTGGTTACATTTTTGCGCATATAGTAATCTCCTTCTTGTTTTGAAATGGTTATTTATGACGAATTCGCTGGTTGTATGCTTCTGTTGTGATTTGGTTGTTCTTTTTTGTGCTTCTGTTTCACTTCAAATTGGATGGTGAATAGGACGATTGATAATATGCATTTGCTGGTTCGCTGCAGTTTAAAAAATGAACTGCCTCCATAACTCTCAATGATCGAAATAGATCCTATCCTTTTCATATCGAAGCTTATGGAGGCAGTCAGATTAAGTCATATCACAGCTACCCTTGTTCAGATGAAGCTCAGTTGTTCAGACGCAGTACGAGCACATTCACCGAGCTTGCTGGCAGATCCAGTACAACAGTGCTGCCTTCCAGCTGAATTGTCTGTTCGGAAGGTACAACCTGTTCATTGTTTTTCTTGTTCACATTCGGTGTGTGCAGAAGAGACACATCGCCGGTCAGTGTAATCAGCTGCGCTGCTGCCTGTACGTTCAGCTCTTCCAGATTCAGACGAGTCGCTTTGTCGGCGGCATCGGCATTGACCAGCTTCACATAGACATGCTCATCATCCCGGGTTACAGAATGGAACACTTCACGATTGTAGGCTTCCAGCTTGTAATCCAGCACTTTGCTCTCTGTCTGTCCATCCGTATAGGAGCAAATCAGATTCCGTCCGGTGTCACCACCATAGTCGACAGTGATGACATACTCGGTGTCATCACTGAGCGGTTCATAGCTGGCCGCTCGCAGATTACCGGCTGCCGTACTGGAAGAATAATCACCCAGTGTGTAGCCTTCGATGCCCTGCTTGTATACTTTGACACCGGTCGCATTGCCATTGTAGTTGATCGCATATTCAGTTACATCTTTGGTATCCGGGTGGATATCGGTCAATCCGGCACCGATGTAGAATCCTTCCGGACCACTCAGACGGGTAGCGGTTACTTCTACTTTGTAGTTGGTCCATTCATCATTCAGCAAATACAGACCGTTCAGACCGCTGCTCTGTGCGGATAATATCAGTCCGTGCTCGGCATCTACCGTGTAACCAGCCGATCCCGGGATTACCTGCCATGACGGATGAAGCTCGGCGGTAAAGTCCTGCTCCAGCAGTACGCTGCCATCGGTATTCGATGTGACTTTGACATGTTTCACCGCGATCTTCGCATTACTAGTAGCGATCTCGATACCACCGCGCGGGATCAGCTCCAGCTGGCGGCCATGCTTGTAGGTCGAGAAGGAGGTATCCAGCACTTTGTGTCCGAGATATTTGGCGAACAGATGCTGTACATAATAGTTTGGCGTATACCATACCGTCTCATCATCGAACCAGATGCAGTCCGGGGTCCAGCGGTAGGTGCCGTCGGTCAGTACTTTGTTGAACAGCGGCGCATACGCGGCGAGACGTACCACATCGGCATTTTTCTCAAACCCGGTCATCACAGCGGCTTCGCCGATTGCACCAGCCAGCGTGTTTTTATCGGTTGAAGCATATTCACCGACGAATACTTTGGAAGTCTCCTGCCAGTTGATGCTGCCGTCGGCATTATAGGCTCTGTAATAGTAGTTATAGCGATCTGCGTTGTTGAGCAGATACTCATTGGAGCGGTAATAATGCTCATCCGCAATCGTATCCATATAGTTGTCTTCCTTGGCATACCAGGTAATCGTTTCTTCGATCACTTTGTCGCGATCGGCAAATGCCACTTCTGCTGTTCCTTCCAGGTTACCGCTCAGGAATTTCCAGCCCTGTTGATACGCATCGTCATCGGCCTGCGCACCAACGGTCGAGATAATATTCAGCTCGTGGTCCGGATAATGCTGTGCCATATATTCGTCGATTGACGTTTTGAATACCTCAAAGTTGGCAAAGAATTCGGTACCCCAGTTCTCGTTACCGACTCCCAGATAACGCAGATCAAATGGCGCTTCATGACCCATATGCTTGCGCATCGCTGCCCATTCGTTATGTTCAAAATCCATGCTGATCGCAAAGTCGATCAGATCGGTAAAGTTCTTGATATAGTAGTCACGCAGCTCGCCACCTGCCGGATGCGCATAATCGGAGCGCGCCTGACAGAGCACACCGCAGGCCATAACCGGCAATGGTACAGCATTCAGATCCTCGGCCAGCTGGAAATACTCCATATATCCGAGTCCCATCGTCATCATGTAGCCCCAGACGTTGAAGTTTTCTTTGCGCAGCTCGATATCGCCGACCGATTCTTTCCAGTCATACACATTCTCCCAGATAAAGGAGCCTTCCGAGATACAGCCGCCCGGGAAACGCAGGAAGGTCGGATGCATATTTACCAGTGCATTGACCAGATCCTTGCGCAGGCGATAGTTCGGGTTGCCGGTGTAGTTGGCATGGGCGGATGGAGAACCTTCCTCTTCGCCTGCTCCCCATACATCCTGCGGATACAGGGATACCATATCGATCGATATTTCTCCGTCAAAGGTCAGTGCCAGCTGTCCCAGCACCTGCGTGGAGCCTGTCAGAGTGAGCTTCTGTTCTACGCCATATTTGCGCCAGATTCCGTCACTTTCCACCTGTACAGTCACCGTATCACTGGCTGTCTGTCCATCCGGTGTCTGCAGCTGCAGCGTAATCGTACCAGCGGCTTCTGCTTTGGCCCAGATGGTGAAGTCATAGCGGGCATCCTGCTGGATAAACATCGCGCAGTTGTTGTTCGTATCGTTAAATCCGCGATTGATGATCGTTGCACCATCAGCCACGGTCACATAGTAAGAGTTCACATCCGGATCACTTACACCAAAATGTTCATTCAGTCCGCCGCTATTCTGCGGAGTCATTTTGTCCGTATCGCCATACCAGGCGAATAATGGCTCACGGTTACGACCGGTTGAGCATCCGCATTCACCGGAAGCATGGGAGTACGTATCAAAGGCAAAGGATTCAAAGGAGCGGTTCTGTACCATCTCCGCATAGATTCCGCCATCGGCCGCATTGTTGATATCTTCGTAGAATAGTCCGTACATCACTTCGCTCACATCCAGCACTTCACGGCTGCCATGAATCGTCAGCGTATACGGCGGCAGATCCCTCGGCAGTACGGATACATCGAAGCTTTTCTCCAGTGTACTGCTGCCGCGGGTCATGCTCGCTGTAATCGTTACACCCTCCGCTTCGCCAACTTCCTGGATTCGGCCGTCATGAGTCAGAATCTCCGGACGACTCGATGTCCAGCTGATCTGCACCCGGCCGCCCATGAGGGACTCGGGAAGTGTCAGATCACGCGTAATAATCGTAGTCGGAAAAGACAGATACTTATCTCGTGCCAGACGGGTAACCTCTTCATCGGTCAATGAGTCGCACATGACTTCGATCACTTCATCCTCGGACAGTCCTGCTTGATACACCCGGAAGTCTGCAATCGCTCCGGTATAATCATCATCTGCTGCGAACTGGGAACGTCCGATATAATTGCTGTTGTAATTGCCTTCTTCGGTAAATGTAGCAAACCAGGCACGCAGACGCGCATAATTGCCGCTCGATGTCTGGCTGATCGTTCCATCTACAGCGACTTCACCGTTGACATAGACAACTGGACCTGCACTGCTGAGTGTTCCGCCTTCGGTTCCTTTGACCGAGATGGCGACGTGCATCCACTCATCACGGACAAATCCCTTACCAGGATCGACAGCCAGATCACCGTCTGCTGTCAGGGTTCCACGCATCTGACGAGTAAGGAAAATGGAAGGCTTGCCTTCTCCTCCGCCAAAGTCAAAAATACGTTCCCAGATACTTACGCCCATTCCGAAGTTCACCCAGGCAGTTACAGTGAGTCCTGTGTTATCGCTTACATCTTTGAATAAATCAGCAGGCAGCTGTATGTACGAAGAACCATTCGCTCCGCCGGAAAATGCAGCAGCATGACGTCCATATACTTCTTTGACGATAGGAGCATTGCTCCCGGAAGCGGTTGCATTATTGCCTTTACCCGAGCTGTCATTACCGATCTGATCAGCATGTTCGAATTTGTACTGTGCAATGAGTCGATCCTGGATATGTGTCATTTGCAATACTCCTATACTCTATAATGTTAATATTTATATTAATATATTAATGTAATTATATTCTATAAAGTCATACTACTCTATATAAGGGCTATTTTTCAACTCTTTTTCAACAACAAAGTATTTTGGGAAGAAATTATTGTTTATATATTTGCTGATAAGTCAGAAAACAGACAACTTATCGTATTATGCTACGTTTATATTAAACCCACTATTTTAAGGAAGGAGGATAGCTTCATTGAAGACAATATTACATAGAATATAGATTGTAAGTCTCGTAATTATGGGCTTCATCTCGGTAGTATGGATACTTTTGACAAATAATGAACCTTCAAGCACCCAACTGTATTACACGGGTACGATTACGAATATCAAAAAACTGGATAGTAATATCGATGGTGCCAAACTGTACTATTGGGTGACTCTGGATGATGGCTCTGGCCACGCCGTCACCAAAAACTCCAGATTTTTTATAGCTATGCCTATGCCGTTTGGATCCGAAGAAGATCCTGGTACCAAATTCACCAAAGTTCGGGAAGAGATTGATTTTGATGCTATTCAAGTGGGTCAGATGGTTGAGCTGTGGGAGAGAAAAGTAAATGAACATGCCTATGAAATCTATGAACTAAAAATTCTCGATCCTACAGATATCAAGTAAAAGAAAAATCGCTGAATCCACAGTTGTACTGTAGGTACCATACATTTTAAATCAGTAAAAAGCCCTTCCTGTTAGGAGCGAAGGGCTTTTTGCCAACTTATATAACTTATATATTTAGAAATCATGCATTTGCTACTTTGTTCATTATAATTTACAGCAATAGATTGATCGTGGTATTACCTCTATATCGTCTGGATCATTACCTAATCAAATACGCTTCAGTTCGATCCATTCCACCTGCATACCCGGCTTCACAAATTCAAATGTCACTTCATAGACGCCGCTTGCCAGCTCGGCTTTGACCAGCTTCTGGCGCAGCCATCTGCCTTCGGTGCCGTTGGTCTGGATTGTCGTTACGACTTCGCCATTCAGCAGCAGATTACAGGCACTCTGGGCCAGTTCGGTATCCGGTGACATCACATGAGCGAACAGACGGTAGACGCCTGGCTGTTCCACATGGATTAATGTCGCTGCTGCTGTATCCACTGTTATCTGGCGATCTTCTGTGGCTGGCTGTGCCTGATCTGCGGAGAGGGATGCATTCGCAGCATACGTGTTCACCGTCTCTTCAATCACCTGATTACGAGCGAATACCGGCGCCTGGATCAGGAAGTTACAGATATTGATCGCACTGCGCTGCAGTTCGCCGCGGGTCAGTGTGCCATTCGCCAGCGATTCGATCGTATTGTCGCCCCATACATTCGTCTCGGCACCATAGTTGCTGACAACCATATACAGATCGTTCTGGGCGCGCACCATGGCGTTGGTGTTTTTACGATCGGCCGGGCCGCCATTTACAACGTCATTCATAATCGCCCACCAGTCGGTCATCACGATGCCCTGAAAGCCCCATTCACCGCGCAGAATCGTGGTGTTCAGATCATAATTGGAAGCTGCCCAGTGTCCGTTGACCGGATTGTATGAGGTCATGATGCAGTTGGAACCGCCCTGTTTGACTGCGATTTCGTAGCCTTTGAGATAAATCTCGCGCAGGGCACGCTCGGATACGACGGCATCGACTTTGCTGCGGTACTGCTCCTGGTTATTGCAGGCAAAATGCTTCAGCGTACCATTGGAGCCGCCGCGCATAATCCCGCGTACACAGGCAGCCGCGAGCTGACCGGTGACGAGTGGATCTTCGGAAAAGTATTCAAAATTCCGTCCGTTCAGCGGACTACGGTGAATATTCATACCCGGTCCGAGCAGTGCATCGACATGGTTACGCACCAGCTCCTGTCCTTCCAATACATACATTTCTTCGACCAGCTCCACATTCCAGGTAGATGCCAGCAGTGTACCGATCGACACCTGCGTAGACTTGTCCCCGCTGTCCATACGGATACCGGACGGGCCATCTGCTGTACAACCTACCGGAATGCCGTAGCGCAGCAGACTGTCGCTAACTCCGCCAAATGCCGATGCTGTACCCGGTGTAACCAGTGGACTGCTCATGCCTTCTCCGCGTACAATCGCAGCCAGATCCTCATCGCTCAGCTGGGCGATAAATTCCTCCATACCGACCTTCTGTTCTGCTACATCCCGCAGCTTGTAACCGCGGTCTCCGGTCTGCTCCAGCTGCCGCGGCATCTGCTGTTCTATCCGTTCTGCCAGCGAAATCTTCTGCTTCGGCACTTCGGTGTATGTGATTTCATACGTGCCATTCTCCAGACGCTGTCCCGGCTTGATCCGGTTAAAGGTTACGGTCGGCGCCATCGCCTCCTGCAGCTGCTCCACGACCTGCAGCGAAGCGACTTCATAACCCTCACCACCAGCCCATTTCACAGCATCCAGCTGACGAATACTGCTGCCTGCATAGAAACGATATATTCCCTCTTCGAGCACATAGGCATGTGCATGTCCGGTAATCCCGCTGTCGTCGTAGGAAGCCATGCTATGTACCGGGAAAGTAATTACGAGCCGCTCCGATTCGCCCGGCTGCAGCAGTCCGGTTTTGCCAAAAGCAGCAAGTGAACGTGCCGGCTGACCCAGCTGACCCTGCGGCGCTTCGTAGTAGATCTGTACCACTTCTTTACCTGCATAGGCTGTACCGGTATTCGTCACCTGCACGCCGATCTCGATATACTCCTGTCCTTCGTGGCTAACCAGCTGCGCTTCTTCCGGCTGCACGTCAAAAGAGGTATACGATAATCCATAACCAAACGCATACTGTACCTTCTCCGGCGCGAACGTCTCAAAATAACGATAGCCTACGTAAATATCTTCTTCATAGAGACTCTGATGCTCATTGCCGTAATTTTTAGTGGATGGATAATCGTCGATAGAATACGCGATCGTATCCGGTAGTTTGCCGCTTGGCGTTACTTCGCCGACCAGCACATCGGCAATCGCATTACCGCCCTCCATACCGCCATGCCAGGAATAGATTACCGCCGAGATCGGATGGATATGGCTCTCATCCTGTACCCAGCTCATATCCACGATATTGGATACATTAAGTACCACTGCTGTTTGTTCAAAATGAGCCGTAACCTGCTTCAGCATATTCAGCTCGTTATCCGTCAGTCGGTAGCTGCCCGGGGCATCCGCATTATCCTTGTCCTCACCGGCAGTACGTCCGATTACAATAATCGCCTTGTCCGACTGCTGCCTTGCCTGCGCGACCAGCTCGTCTGTCAGCGTCATCTCCTGCTGGTGCCACGGCTCGGCTGCCCAGCCACCACCTCCGTTGTCAAACGGATTCTCCTGAATCCACTGCTCATATACCTGTGCCAGCTGTTCATTAACGCGAATATCCGTTTTGCTGCGCAGTCCCTCCAGCAGATTGGTCGTATAAGCTACGTTTACACTACCGCCAGAACCTGTACCACTGCGATAATAATCGACTTGTACCCGCCCAAAAATAGAAACGCTTTC
Organism: Paenibacillus bovis; assembly: GCF_001421015.2. Classification (NCBI taxonomy): domain Bacteria; kingdom Bacillati; phylum Bacillota; class Bacilli; order Caryophanales; family Paenibacillaceae; genus Paenibacillus; species Paenibacillus bovis. The sequence goes on along the minus strand of NZ_CP013023.1, from coordinate 868,141 downwards.
ATTTTTCTTCAGCGGCAGAACCTGATTATTATTTTGCAATAGTACTGCACCTTCGGCAGCAACCCTGCGGCTAAATTCAGCAAAGCCCTCGAGTGGGACTCCGATTTGTGAAGTAGTTGGTGTAGTCAATGTATTCCCTCCTGAATCATAAGTAGTCTGGTGGTCAAACATGATGTCCATAGTCATGATCTGCATACTTTCTTCTACCATTATGTACGTAACGAACTGGAAAAAGCAAAGGCATCAGCAGTAAATGATCATCCAGTTATGGCTAATTTGTGAGATACACGGGTATGCAGGTCGTTTGCAGAAGTCAGTAGTAGATGTCCGGTATTTATTTCGCTCTTGGCGTTCGTTTGGTGGGTGCTTATTGCCAAATGGGATACTGTTGACATGCTTTTGGTAGTTTGATGATTGATGATTGCTGTTGCTGGTTGCTGGTTGCTGGTTGCTGGTTGCTGGTTGCTGGTTGCTGTTCATTATGCTGGCAGGAATAACAATAAAGGAGTATTTTATAGTTGTGTCTGATGGATGGTCACCGCTCCGGGAAGGGATCATACCGGCGGCCTCCGGTTAAGAATGGATATTTTGAAATACCGCTTGTCGCGGTAAATATCCATTCTTAAATGTCGGCCTATGGTATGATTCCCTTCCCTACGCTCCGTACGTTTGATTGCATGTATTCGGTATGCATACTTCGTATTTTGCATTCGTATGCCGTATGCCGTATGCCGTATGCCGTATGCCGTATGCCGTATGCCGTATGCCGTATGCCGTATGCCGTATGCCGTATGCCGTATGCCGTATGCCGTATGCCGTATGCCGTATAAAATGATGCACCACCTTGCACAGAATGCATACGCACAGAACGAAAGAAAGGAAATAAGGGAAATGGACGACCTTTAAGCCTGGAGATCTTCCTTTTCGCCTACTTATAAAAGATCTCCAGGCTTAACCGGAGGACATTCCCTTATTCCTTTCTGGAGTGGATGAAGCATCCCCACGCCATACACACATTACATACACATCCATATCTTGTATCATTTTAGACTTCAAACAAAAAGGCACCGTAGCAATAACGGTGCCTTGCATTGGACAACGATGCAACTTCCATAACCATACGGTTCACAGTATACAGACGGTCTCCTGCTCAGCAGCACACTTCAGTAAATGTGATGCTTACCGATCACGGTGCACGATATAATCGAGCAGATGTTTTAGAAAAGGAACATCCTTCGGCAGCGTACGCAGCGCTTCGACGGCACAGCAGTAATGGTTCCACATTTCTTTGCGGGCACCTCCTTCTCCGAGGATAGAGACGAAGGTAGAGTTATTGTTCTGCGCATCCTGACCTATAGGCTTGCCGATCACCAGCACATCGCCGCCGAGATCGAGCAGATCGTCCTTGATTTGAAAAGCAATGCCGGCGTGGTAGGCGAAGGTGCGAAGCACCTGAATTTCCTTGTCTGCCGCCTGTGCGAGCAGCGCGGGCATGACGAGTGACGCTTCAAATGCGACACCGGTTTTGTAAAAGCAGATCGTGTTCAGCTGCTCCAGCGTCAGCGTCTGACCACGGGCATCCAGATCCATCGCTTGGCCGGTGCACAGCTCTTCGGCCTTTTCGGCGGAATATTGCATCAGCTTCAGGACAGCTCTGGCGTCGAATCCTTCCATCGAAGACTGCTCGCGGATACTTTTCTGGATCAGGAACAATCCGCTGAGTTCGGCAGTCGCACTATTATGCACTTCATGCAGGGTTGCCCGTCCACGGCGGGTCGGCGCATTATCCTGGGAAGGCAGATCGTCGAAGATCAGCGAAGCGGTATGCATATATTCGAGTGACCGCAGCAGAGGCATCAGCACCTGTGCATCCAGCCCGTAATGATGTACACCCATCACCCAGGCGAGAATCGGACGCAGCCTTTTGCCGGAGCCTTCGAGGCTGTAATTGGCTGCATCGATCAGCCGCTTGTTCATCGGTAGCAGATCGCCCTTTTTGTCCAACAGTAGCGTCTCGTTAATCTGCTGTCTTACCTGACGCAGGGTCTGCTGGAAATGTTCCTGCTGTTCACGATCCTGCTTCAGGCTGTTCAGCATCTGGTCACGTAGTAGCTTGTCCAGAAAATCCACGTCTTCCGCTTTGCGTATCATCTGCTGAATCAATTCGTTAAATCGGGGCATACCGGTAGTGAAAATGCTCATGATCTCATCATATTTGGCGCTGCCCAGACGAATACGGGCACGCTTTAGTCCGTTGATCGCCCGGTCCAGAATAACTTCACGCGTCCGGTAATCGCTGCCGTATACATTGTGAATCAAATGAGCGATTACCGCCCAATACAGTTCAAATGGATTAACCAGATCGGTGCGCTGGTTGTGGTATTTGAGATAATACGTGTACGGTGTGACCGAACCGACCTGCAGATCATCGAACATATCGGCAAAGTCATCCGCCAGCTGGTTATAAATGCCATAGCAGAATGTGCGGTGGTCGAATCCCTCGTCCTCTGGCGCGCCGATGATCGAACGGGCGACCAGCCGGGAACAGGAGGATTTGAGAATGACCGGAATATACAATTCTTCATTGGTATAGTGAGCATGGTTCAGATCCCGGGTCCGGTCGATATCCTGGGACTGAAAAAATACATACGACTGCTCAAAAAACACCTGCTGGGTTCCCGGCTGCTGACGGCTTTGGATATATTCAAACGCTTCACGCAGCTCGGCATGAATATACCGAATCAGCTCCATATGATTGCCTGACCAGTCACCCAGCTTGGGCACGGTACCGGTCAACAAGGCCGTGCGGATCAGGCGGGAATACTGCTCTTTCTCCTGCGCATTGAGCAGTGTCGAATCGAGAATATCATCGACAAATGGATAGGTCAGTCCATAAGAATAACCGAGATGCACCGCTTCATCCAGACGGCGGCTGCGCTCTGTCTGTGACACCGTATCGTCCATTTCCTCGATAGCATGCAGCACGACGCCGACAATAATCTTGATCAGCTTGCGCTGTGCCTGCTCGGCGCTGAGCTCTTCCGGAATATGGGTCGTTACGCGCTGCAGCTTGTCCATGACCCAGATGATCGCTGGTTCAATGCCTTCCTTTTGCGCCCAGCGGTAGACACCATCCATGCTCATAAACATCATGATATCGCCTTGCGGACCTGTCTCTGGATTTACGAGACGCTTGCGCAGACTGGCGATCACTTCCTGAATCCGCGCTTCGGTCTCGGGCGCATCCAGTGCCCGGCCCAGATCACGCATATAAATGTACGAGACGCTGCGGTTCAGATAATCATCCAGTTTGCCGGTCAGATTGAGCCACTGGATATAACGATGATAATCTCGGGTATCCGGCGCCTTTTTGCGGGAAAAACGGGACAACCAAGAGTTGAGCGCGATATGATTTTTTTGCCAGAGACGAAAATCGCCTGTTAACGCTGGAATATACGATTGTGTACGCACCTGTGCATACAATTCCGCAAAATAATCAGCCGCTTTCTGCTCGGCCAGCTGATAGCCGGTATCCGCATTATTTATAAATTTCTCATTCATCAGAAATCCCTCAAATTCAATTTAGTATTCATCCGGTACGCATCCAAAATAACATATCAAAATAAGCTTTATTAGCTGTAGTTAGTACTAAGACAAACGGCGATACTCATACCTGCTCCAGACCAAATGTATCGTGCTGGTTTACCCCATGTATTGGAGTCTGGCTGTTCATATGTACAGAGTAATACGGCAAAACAGGAGCCGGGTTACGAAATGCTCCCTTTCTATCCCTATCGTCAGAATCCGGTACGGGAATAAGAGACAAAATCAACAAAACCACCAACCGGCTGGCGGCTGATGGTCTGCTGTTGGTATAGGATACCGATATCGGTTAAGCTTGCTTTATAATCTTATCTAATTCACTTTTGAGTAAAAGGTAACGATGCACACTGCGCATGATCGGCACCTTGGTCAGCTTGTTTTTATCGACGTAGACCTTCATTTGATCCTTGGACATGCCTAGCAGCGCCCCCGCTTCCGAGACGGTTAATACCACTTCATTACTGGTTGCGTTAAAGGTTTCTTTCACTTTCAGATTCCAGTCCTTAAATACCTGCATAGATGGGCGACCCTTCCTATTCGCAGCCAAAATCGTTTCCTGACCGAATCATTCCAGTATATCACATTTATGTTGTGTTTTTCTTCCAAATCTGCTGGATTCGGATTTTTTTGCAGCTTATTTGGGAGATTAAGTGTTGAAAGGCCGATGGGGGAGTGGAGTAACACCGCTCCGAAAAGAGATTCTACCACTTCCTCCGGTTAAGAATAGAGATCCTGAAGAATTGCCTGCAGCAGTAGATCTTCATTCTTAAATGTCGGTCGTTGGTAGAATTCTCTTTTCTGCGCTCTGTGCTTAATGCTACAACTGCTCCTGACTTTGCTGCCACTTCTCGTTCTCGATCCTTTCCCGGTTTCTGAAAAATTCGATTTTACCATCCACTTTTTGCAAGGAACGCTCTAGCTCCTTTTGCTGCTCTACAATCTTGGCGCGGTAGGTTTCCATAAATTCGCGACGTACCCGGGCCGAGTCGGCTGCGCTGTTATTCATGGCGCTGAACTGCTGCATCTCACGAATAGGCAGGCCCATATCTCGAAAATGCTTGATCACCTGAAACCATTTGATATCGGATTCCGAATACTGCCGGTAGCCGTTAGCATCGCGCTGTATTCCATACACCAATCCCATCTGCTCATAATAGCGCAGAGTATGCACACTTAGTCCTGTCTGCTCGGCAACTTGTTTACTTGAAAAGGTAGTCTCCATTTTTTTAGTATACTCCCGCATTTGGGGTATTGCTATAGAGTGAACTCTATACTTTATGCTGAACCGGTAAGTAGATATCAACCCGACGAGGAGGATTTACCGATGAAAGTATTTGTTACAGGAGCAACAGGATTTGTAGGATCGGCCGTACTGCAGGAATTGTTCAAGGCAGGCCATGAAGTTACCGGTCTCGCGCGTTCGGACAGAGCTGCCGAGTTGCTGACCGAAGCAGGAGCAGCCGTGCACCGGGGATCGCTGGAAGATACCGATAGTCTGCGTCAAGCGGCGCGGGAAGCGGACGGTATTATTCATCTTGGCTTTATTCATGACTTTTCCAATTATGAAGCAGCTGCCGAGATTGACCGACTCGCGATCGAAGCAATGGGCAGCGAGCTGGAAGGCACGGATAAGCCGATTGTGCTGACTTCCGGCGCCTTGATGGTCGCATCGGGACGTGTCGCTACCGAAGAAGATCAAGCATCCGCGCATGCCACGCGGCATTCGGAAACTGCTGCACAAGCACTGGTGCAGCGTGGGGTGAACGCCTCTGTTATACGCCTGGCGCCTTCCGTGCATGATGTAGGCGATCACGGATTTGTGCATACGCTGATTACGATTGCTCGCAGCAAAGGCATATCTGCTTATATCGGTGATGGTACCAACCGCTGGTGTGCGGTTCATCGTCTGGATGCTGCAGTATTATTCCGCAAAGCTCTGGAGCATGCAGCAGCAGGCACGATGCTGCATGGTGTCGATGAAGAGGCTATTCCCTTCCGCGAGATTGCCGAAGTGGTCGGTCAGGAGCTGGGATTGCCTGTAGTCAGCATCAGCGCGGATGAAGCACCAGAACATTTTGGCTGGATTTATTTTGCCGTTGCTGCGGATGCACCCGTATCCAGCAAGCTCACCCGCGAACAGATGGATTGGACACCGGTACATCACGGGTTGATCGCGGATTTGAAGCAGGGGCATTATTTTGAACAGGACTGAACAAGATAATCCGACTGGATCAGTACACTAATCTGCACACTATAGATATACGGATGCTATAGATTCGATAATTATACAAAAGGCACCCCTCGCATGAACATTGATTAACCCTGGAGGTTCACCAATGTTCATGTATAAGGGTGCCTTTTGTGTATCGGCGATATTATCTATACAAAATGCAAAAATCGGTTCTGACTGCGGCAGCGATATGGCTATGCTCACCGCAATCAGCTAATTACCAGCAGTAGGCACTTCGTCTATTTAGGCGAGCTTGTATCCGCAATTCGGACAGAACTTGGAGCCTTCGTTCTTGGTACCGCAGTTCGGACAGAATTTGGGCGTGATTCCACTCTCGCCGGATGCTGGCGCCGATGTACCATTTTGCCCGTTATTCGCCTGCTGACCGGCAGCTGGATTCGCTCCTTGGCCGGCATTGTTGGCATTTGGGTTATTTGTATTCATATTTTTCATCATCTCGTTCGCCATATTCATACCCATCATCATACCTGCCATGTCGGCTGCTGTACCGCCGCTTTGTACTTTGCCGGAAGCAATGCCGTCGGTCATGCTGACCTGCTGGTACTTTTGCATATTCCCAATCATCTCGTGGGAAGCGGTCTTGGTGATCATATCCTGAATTTCTTGCGGATAATTGAAGCTCATCACCTGGAAGCCGGTAATGCCGATTCCGATACTCATCATCTGCATATCGAGATCTTCACGGATACCATTCGCAATATCCGATGCATTGGCCTGCAGGTTGAACATATCCTTGCCTTCGCGGCTGATCCACTTCATGAGCAGCTGATCCAGCACAGCGGTGATGCGGATTTTCACATCCTCGACGACATAGCTTTGCTTGATCCCGGCAACCTTGTCGATCAGAGCCACATAATCACTGACTTTGAAAGTAAACGTACCGTTCGCACGAATCGGCATTCCGCCTGGCAGCTGCGGAGCTGGAATCAAGACCGGACTCTGCGTACCCCATCTCACCGTAAATTCCTTGGTATTGACGAAGAGCACTTCTACCCGCATGCCGCTGTTGAATCCGAATTTGAACCCTTTGAGTGTCGACAGGAACGGAATAATATCCGAATCCACATCAAACGAACCTTCATCCTGGAAAATACCTTCGACTTTTCCGTTATTCAGGAAAATAGCATCCTGACCGGAGCGGATAATCAGCTTGCTGCCTTTTTTGATCTCCCGATTGTTCCATTTCCAGAAGATCATATCATCTCTGAATTCTTCCCATTCCACTACATTGGCAAACTGGTTTCTGAAAAATCCCATATTTCCGCATCCCTTCTATTTGGATATTCCTAAGTATACCTGTCAGCATCGTTTGTTGGTCTATTGCTATCTATTAGATCCTTAAATCTGGTTTATCCTTATTTATAAATATGCTGTCACATAACCGATTTCTCACAAGACTCACAGCCCTGCACACTTTACATGCAAACTAAAACGCACATCTGCTTACAGCATTAGCATTCACTATACACAAGATACATAACCGTTAAAAGGAACCCCTGCTGCCACTGTGCGAATGACCGCCGCTGCTCGTACCGCCGCCTCCGCCACTACTGCTGCTTTTCTCGATTTTGTGCTTGGTGACTGTCGTATGCGTGTAGTTATCATAGCTGTCCAGTACACCGGAGACGCTGGAATCTTCGTAGGTAGACCGGTCAACCGTAACGACTCCGCCAGAACGGGCGGCCATGATCCAGACAATAATTCCGCCGATAGCCGCTGCAATCAATAGCTGGAACCACAGCTTGAACAATAGATTGTCCGGCGTGGTACCAAGCTTATAGTCCATGTATTCGTTGGAGAGCTGGATATACTTTGCAAAGGCTGCCTCGTAATTGCCTGCTGCCAGATCCGGTGTAATTTTGCTGCGGATTTTGTCCAGTCTGCTGTTATTCAGCGTGTGCTCCGCTGTGCCGAAGCCAGCAAGATATACTTCCCGGTTATACATATCCATTGTAAGAATTACCGCATTACTAAAAGGCTGGTTATAGCCAAAGGCTTTGCGATCGTAGAGATCTTCTGTCATTAGCTGAACATCCCGGCCTTCCGGATTGTTGCTGGTATAGATAATAAAGTCTGTCTGGTGCTCCGGTGCATACTGTCTGGCCAGCTGTGTCAGCGACTGCTCTTCCTGCGGAGTGAGCAGATCCGCCTGATCATAGATCAGTTTCTTGGAACCGGTGGGTGCCGGTGTTGTATTCGCTGCATGTAGATCGACTGGCAGCATCAGCCCAAGCAGCATCACAAGAGCTATAATGAAAAGAGGAAGACGAGTATTTCTCATAAAAATCCTCCTCCCAGCGCCCATGAAATAACTTTTACACCAATCAGCGATACAGCTGTAATCCCGGCAAACCATGCCGTGATTTTACCCTTGCTGAGCGGGGGCTTGCCGACGACTTTGCCGGTCTGACCGTTCATCGCGAACATGTAATTTTTTTGGCCAAAATCATAATTCACTATCCAGACAGGCAGCAGCGCATAATCGGTACGACTCACGGTCGTATTCACCTGCTTGTCCCTGTAGCTCACACTGCTGTAACCCGATAACGACTGGGAGACCGACGAATCGATATACGGCTGCGTCTTGTCTTTGGCACGCGGCACCAGCTGTTCATCATCGTAGCTGTATTTCTCTGCGATATAACCAGCCAGATACGGGGTTTTGAATTCTTTTAACTGCTCATACGGAAAAGGCTCCAGCTTGTCCATCAGTTCATCGTTCATTTTCTCCGAAGCATCCAGCGGCAGATTCACATAATCCAGGCGCAACTTCCGGTATACATCAAAATGCCGGGTCTCGGTATATTGGTAGTCGCCCTGTGTGTAACTTCTCACTCTGGTCGCATTGGCGTATACTTCAACCATATTATGTAATTCATATAACCAGAAAGGCACATAGATCCCCGTTATGCTCTTGATCCGGTCGGCACTCATAAATCCGGCTGGTGTCAGCAGGCCATTTCTACACCATTTGCGAAAAGCTTCCTCTGCCTGCGCCTTGCTGATCGCAAAAGGAATGACCAGATCTGGCGCCAGATCGCCGACTAGTCGGTCACCCAGTACAACTGCCGATCCGCAAAAGCTGCACGTCATCGCACTCGTCTCCGGCTCGGTCACGATGTCTGCGCCGCAGCTCGGACAGTGGTACTGCTGGACTTCATTTTCGGTAAATACCTGCTTTTTCAGTGGGTCAGGCAGCTGTTCGATATTATCCTGTCTACCACAGCTCGGACAGGACAGCGCTCCGGTTGCACTATCGAATAACATGCTGCTACCGCAGTTGGGACATTTGTAGTCTATTACTGGCATAGGCTCACCTCACTAACATATTTTCTTTTGATTGGCACACTGCTGCTGTTCTCTTCCAGAGAATGACGAGGGGAATGCAGCTGCCTTTATTTGTATCGGACAAATAGTAAAGATGGATAAATCCACAGGTAATGATAGTTCTTCATCCACTGCAGAAAGGAATAAGAGCACGTCCTCCGGTTAAGCCAGGAGATCTGTGAATAGGGAGAAAGAGTGAATATCTACTGGCTGAAAGTAGTGGGATAGTTTGCTGTGCAAAAGTCACTTTTTATTGAACCCCGCGTTTCCAATGCCAAACGCTTACGTGACTCTTATTTACTTTCTTGTGTTCTGTACTGGATTTAATCGTGTTTGTACGCTGCTATCCATATATTTTCAAAATAGGATGGATGCGTTGTGCAGCCTTTGGATTATTGGCTGCTGGTGTTTTGCTGTTTTAGCAAAGATAGTTCCTGTTCCGGTGTCGCCTGACTGGATGACAGATCAGGCTGGGCGTTCATCCCTTTTTCCAGGCGGGCGATAAGAACGTCCAAATCTTCTTCCTGGGAGCCGCCACGGAGTTCGACGAGTGCTTCTGCTTCGTTCAGTGCCATAGCCGCCTTGTTCTCCATCGCCTGCAAGGCTTGCTCCGTACTGTTGGCAGAGCTTTGATATGCATTCGCTTGCTGCTGGGCGTTGGCCTGAGCCATCTTGCTCTTGAGCTCAGTATAGCGTGCTTCCAGTTGGGCGACGTCTTGTGTGAGTTTGTCCTGCATCAGCTTCATCGTATCGGCTTTGGCAGAAGCCCGTTCATGGGCAGCCTGAAGATTAGCATGCGCTGCCGCGAGGCTGGCTTTCTTTTGCAGAAATTGCAGTGCATTCTGCTCTTCGCCGGCCTGAACCGATTTTTCAGCGTAGCGCTGGAGCTTGGCGATCTCTGCACTGCTTTCGTTCAGCGCTCGCTGCGTACGGCTCTGTTCGGCGAGAACGGCCGCTGTCTCTGCCTTGAGCTGGCCTAGATCACTGTTCATGCTGCTTAGATAAGTCTGTACATCCTTTTCCGGATTGTTCGAACGTTCCAGCAGGCTGTTTACATTGGCTTTCATCACATCTCTGAATCGTGTCCATACACTCATCCTGTTCACCCCTCAGCGGAAATAGTCAATTACACTATATTACACCAATTACAGAGTACAGGTTTCAGCTATGGTATAAGTTGCTTTAATCGATCCCGCTGGATAGGAACAATTTTGATAATAAAAAGCACGATATTATCTCCTTTCCAAGTGATTTAAATGGAATACTTAACACATGTTTATGATGTAACAATCATAGTTACATGAAGTAGTTGTAATATGGCAGGATATTTGATGTGGACTAAGCCAGCCCAGCGAACATCATCCACGAATGAAATGAAAAATCACCATCCCCGAATTATCTATGCTGGATAAAGAAAAATCCTGCTGCATCTCCATCCTGTAATGTTTTGATTCGGTAATCGAGAAAAACATAACCCAATCCCTGATGCAGTATTCCCTGATAAGAAGGATCAAAGTTAACAAGCTCCTGCTCACTCAGCTGACATAGCAGATGATAGCGTGGGCTGATCCGGATCATTTCCTGCAACCAGTACGCTCTGCCCATTTGCTTGGAGACAGGCAGTCCGTTAAAAGAATGCTTATTCTCCTGATCCAGCTCTTTATCGCTCATTGGTTCCAGAGACAGATAGCCTTTTGGCAGCATTTTGGCAGAAGGAGGATGCAGCTCCTCGCTTCCTTTGTGGTGAAGAATCATTCTGGTAGAGAGCCGGGCCGGATTCAGGGTAGCTGTATTGGAGTTGTGACTCATTCGCTCTTTTCTTTCTCCAGTGAGCAGCCCGTTCGGCTGCCCCGGTACGAATACCGTCATCATAGAGCTCGGGGGAATCTGGGGCACAGGGAAAAAGGCTGCTTCAAAACTCACCAGCGGTAGCAGCAGCTCTCCAGTCTCCTCATCTACTGGCCATGCTGCAATGCTATTCAGCCAGGCACCCCCACCCAGCTGCCCGATATGATTATTGTCCAGAGTTATATTTATTTTGTTCAGCGACATCCTGTCTTCCTCCTTTCATTGTCCAATCTATAGTTAGCCTGTATAGGGTACCGATTACCGGAAAATTAATTGCCCATTATAATCAATCAATGCTCTTCCGGCAAAGCTTCCAGTGCGGTAAAAAACACATCATACAGCTCCCAATCAAATTCACTGCGTACATAATGCGTAATCTCATCCAGCTGCTCCGAGCTGGCATATTCCAGACATGGCCGTCCTTCACTCCATAATACCCGAGAAGCAAAATTTGCTATAACCTGCTGAATAACATAATCCTGGGATACGTATCCGCGACTGATCGACATACCTCTATTCCCCCTTGTTGATTCTTATGGAATTCATTCCAGTATATTTTATTATTTAAAATTTACAGTGACTATCTCTATATCATTGATCACAGAAAGCCAAATATCAGTTTTAGCATCATCCCGCTATGATAATCTAGACCAAAAAGCACTGGTCCGATCGGATTCAGATCATGGTAGAGCTTCCTCTGTGTATACCGCTGTTCATGATCTCCGGCTCATTGTTTTTTCAGACCCCTATATTTTTAAACCTGTGCATTTTTAAATAAGTACATTTCCAGACCACAAATTTCCGTACAAAAAAAGCACAGCATCTATCATGCTGCACTTTTGATTTGGATCTATTGCGCGGATTATTCTATACGATTGAGACGCATAGGCAAATAATCATTACCCGTCACTCAAATGGTATCTGTTCATCCTTAGGGTAGCAGCTTGTTTTCCTTCAATTGCACAATATCATGCCCCGTCGGATTCTGGAAAGGACGCAGTCCAAAAGTCGGCGCTACCGCAAAGATATGGTCGAAAATATCTGCCTGCAGCTTTTCATAAATGCTCCAGGTAGTATCGTTACTAAAAGCATAGATCTCCAGCGGAAGGCCGTTATCCCCTGGAGCCAGCTGCCGGACAATCAGAGTCATATCCTTATGAATCTGCGGATGATTCCTCAGGTACTGATGAATATACTCACGGAATACGCCAATATTGGTCAGCTGTCTGCCATTGACATTGCTGTCCCTGTTAATCTGGTGCTCTGCGTTGTAGGCATTAATCTCTTCCAAGCGGACCGTAATATAATCCGCCAAATAATGAATCTTGCGGAATTCCGCGATCATCTCATCACTGCAAAAGCGGATGCTGCTTGTATCGATATGAACGCTGCGCTTGATTCGGCGTCCGCCTGACACCTGCATGCCTCGCCAGTTTTTGAATGAATCCGAGATCAGAGCATAGCTTGGGATCATCGTAATCGTTTTGTCAAAATTCATGACTTTGACCGTGTTCAGTGTAATATCGATAACGTCGCCATCTGCATCGTATTTAGGCATCTCGATCCAGTCACCGACACGTACCATATCATTGGAAGATAACTGAATCCCCGCTACGAGCCCAAGGATAGAATCCTTAAAAATCAGCATAAGCACGGCGGATAGCGCGCCCAGACCACTCAGAATAATGAGCGGATTCTGACCGATCAGATTGGAGATTACCACAATACCCCCAATAATGAACATAACGATCTTCACGACCTGAATATACCCTTTGATCGGCCGAATCTTGGAGATTTCAAAAGAACGATAAATCGTCTCAAATGCATTCAGCAGCGCATTCACAACAGTGATCATAATGATGATCATATACGTCATGGCAGCCTTCTCGATCAGTACCTGATACAACGGGAAAATCGGCGCAGAGAAATAGATGATGATGGCCGGCACGAGATGGGAGAGATTGTGGAATACCCTTTTCTCGACGATGATATTGTCCCAGGTGTATCGGTTGTTGTTGACGATATGAATAATCGTACGCAGTACGATTTTTTTGGTAATAAAATTAGCCAGGATGCAGAGTAGGGCTATAAACAGCACCATAATAATATTCGCTGCATAGATTTTGGTAAGACCGTTTAGCCCTAATCCTTCCAGTTGTTGTTTGATAAATTCCATTGCTTCCTCCTGTCGCAGTACATCATAGCTTACTATTATAAATGACTGCTCTACACGATACAAAGTTTGCTAGGAGCAGTATCACTCAAGTCCGATAAAGTCGTTATTCACCCCGAATTATTAGAAAGAACTATCAATCACAACTATGCAAATACTTCTGACTATCATTTACTCGCTCATGCTTATCAACTTAGAACACTAGGTAGCTAAAATATCAGCTTATTATCCGTAGTATTGAATGCGAATATGGCTTACTTATCTTTCAATGTATACTTATGATTTAAGAAATAAAGCTTTCAAGCAGTTACAAGTTATATATGACGCGAATAAATAAAAGAAAAACCGCCTCATAAGCGGTTTATGTCTTTCCTATACTAAATCACTGTTCAAAAATAATTCGGGCTTTAATCCCATTTTGTTCTAATAAATAAAGTAAACCTCCACCATCAATTAACTCAATCGGTTTATCTTTGGCGAACTCGTATGCGTCTGGCCCATAACTTTTAGTAGTTACCAAAATCCCTTTGTTAGCACCTTCATTCATCATAGTTCCATATAAATCTCTTACAGACGAAACACCTACAGTATTTTTATAGCGTTTAGCTTGTATAACCACCTTACCACCCACTATTGGTCGAGTATCAAACGCAACACAATCAACCCCACCATCTTTCGATGAACGTGTCAATTTTGCATCCAAGCCCATTCTTGCAAATAAGTCTGTAACCAATTTTTCAAATTCGTATGGGTTTAAATCCATCAAATTAGGCAAACTTTGCAAAGAGTCTAGCATGCTCTCATGATCAACAAAACGTTTATCAACCATATTAAACTCTAAAATCGGTTTTACAGCTTGTAACTCCGCAGGTCGTGGCGATACCTGCGCTCCCAAATTTCGCAAACATACTGATTTTTCTACTCTGTTTAAATCAAGCTCTTTAAATACTTCTTTTACTACTCGAGTTGAAATAAGATATGGTGCAATATCTTTTCCTGTAGCAGGATCTATTGAATGCACATATCCACTAAATACAATCACATCAATATTGTTTGCTTGATCTGCATCAAATATTTCGTAAAGCGTTCGTAACGCTATACTTGCAACAACATCAGAGTATATGTTCTTAATCTCTTGATCCTTTCTAAGTTTTTCACTTATCTCGTCTCTAGTTTTTATATACTTATATTCTGCTACAGGCGGAACTATATCCTTGTTTGGTATCTCATAATCAATGACTAACTCTTTTGAGTTGGGAAGATAGGCTAAGCGAAATTGTTGAGGAAATTCAGCAAGATACTTAGAACGTTCCAATACGATATTATTATAGGCAATTACTGCCTCACTCTCGCCATTACGATAATTTCTTTCGAACTCATCAATTTCAAGATTATTGTTTTTTATCTCCATTTCAAATTCAGATTTTTCTTTTTCATATTTTGCTTTTAGCGTATTTAGTTTGGATATCCGTTCTCGCTCTAACTTTTCATAGCTTGCAAAGTCATTCTCAAATTGCTCTTTAGCTTCTAACATAGCCTTTTGGTATCTTTTCTCCAAAATAGGTATGATTTTTTGCAAAAATTTCCGCGATTTAACTTGGCTGCTATAGCTTTCAAATGCCGGTTCAATTGTTGGTACAGTTATTTCATTAGGTACACTAAAGCTTTTGAATTTCTTTTTACTCTTTAAAGATGCGAATGAAATAATATTGTTTACTTGCAAGCTTTGATCTAGGATTATGTTTAAATGATGTATTTGTTCTTTCAGATCATAGTTAAGATCTTCCGTTTCTTTTATTCTACTTTCGATATACAACATTTTTTCTTCTTTTTCAAATTGGATTTGCTGCCTTTGCTGCTCTTTTAATAATCTAATTCGCTCACGTTCCTGGCGCTTTCTCTCTGCTTCATTTATTCTAGCCTGTCTTGCAGCTTCTCTTGCCATCTGAACCATAAAACTACTTTTCCTTGCCAAAATAATTACCCCTTCCAAACTAAGCTTCGTATCTTGTTTATACTTTTCAATGACTTTGGAACTATTATTACCATATTGATTATACATCCAATTAAAGGAAAATAAATAAATTTTATGATACAAATGGACTATTTGATTTAGACTCACTTTTTTCACATTGTAGTAAATTTATTAAATATTATTTCTGGTGCTACCCGGTGCTCCGTAGCCTGCTCAAACCCAAATGCAATTCTGATCAAAGCCGGCTCACTCCATGCTGTGCCCACAAAAGATATCCCTTGCGGTCCCTTCGTAATATAACCACCGGGCGCAATTACTCCTTCTTCCGCATATCCTCCCGGAACTGTAATAATCGGATATCCCGCTCGGGCAGCCAGATCAGATCCACCCTCACCGCCGAGAAAAAGAAGGGCATCCAGCTTATGCTGATTCAGCGCATAATCAATTCCTTTTTCTCCAGCCATTTCTCTGTTATAACTCAAACTGTCCAGATATTCCTGTTCGGTCAGGGTACCGCTGGTTTCTTCCGCCCACATCAATGTCCCCTGACCGTACTTCAATGTCTTCTCTGCATGTTGTTCATTAAAAGCAATCACTTCGGCCAAAGAGTGAACAGGAATATGTTCAGCCAACCGGCTTAAGTAGTTATTCAGTGCATACTTGAATTCATAACGCATTACGTTCGCATCCCAGTGGGCATCTTCACAGGGAAGATGTACCGGATCGATAATCGTCGCACCTTGCTGGCGAAGTACGTGTATAGCTGCTTCGATGACTTCCAATCTGTCTTTATCGAGATGCTGATAATAATACCGGGGGATACCGATTCTAGCCTGCTTCAGAAAGGCTGTATCCAGAGACGAGATATAGCTCCCATCCATATCCTTGGTACCATGAGTACCGTGCCACTGCTGTACCCCTCTCTCCTCCAGCACCTCCAGCAAAATTGCCGCATCCGTGACTGTCCGTGCTATCGGGCCTACCGAATCCTGGCTGAAGGCGATAGGGATGATTCCATCCTGGCGAATCAGACCGACAGTAGGCTTGATACCAACTACATTATTCTGACTGGCTGGACCGATAATAGACCCGGCTGTCTCCGTACCAATCGCTGCTGCGCCAAAATTCGCGGCAACAGCTACTGCCGATCCAGAGCTGGAGCCACCTACGAACAGCTCACCCGGTCCATACGGATTCAGTGTCAGTCCACCGCGTGAACTGTATCCCGCCCAGATATCGACAGACATAAAGCCAGCCCATTCCGTCATATTCGTCTTGCCCAGCAGAATCGCACCAACAGCCCGAAGCTTGTCGGCAACGACAGCATCTTGCTGCGCCAAAGAATGCTCCAGCGTTATTGATCCCGCACTCGTATGCATCTGATCAGCGGTATCGATATTATCTTTGAGCAGGATAGGAATACCATGCAGCGGTCCTCTGCTGCCTTTTTCTTTTCTCTCTATATCCAGCGATCTGGCAATCTCTATTGCTTCTGGATTGATCTCTAGAACAGATCTTATTTTACCGTCAAAAGTATGAATTCTATGTATGTACGCTTGAACGATCTCTTCCGAACTTGCTTCTCCTGACTCCATGGCTTGCTGTAAGGTTTGAATACCTGCTTCAACGATCCATTTTTCTACATTCATGTAATCATCCTCCATATACTGGGGTATTCCACAGGCTGCTCGATATTTCCTTTAATGAAGCAGCGATTTCTAAGCAATAGATAGTAAATAACAAAATCTTGTGCAGCAAACAACCAAAGGTACTTCTGTTGATTCAGATATGTGTGTAATATCGCTAGAAATTAGTCTGTAACTATACCAACTATCAGCAGAACGGAATGACAATAAAAAACAGACACCTCGAGGTGTCTGCTTCTGTTATGGCTTATAGAGAAACGGAGATTACTTCGCCCAATACTGCTTGGCGATCCGCTGCCCTTGATCAATTTTCGCCCACTGCTCGTCTTCTGTTAGCTCATTCCCCCCATCACAGGAAGCAAAGCCGCACTGGTGAGACAGCAACAGACGGTCCTTGTCGATAATAGTAGACGCTTCATCCAACAGACGCAGTACGCGCTCTTCATCATCCAGCGTGCTGGTCTTGGAAGACAGCAGACCCAGTACAACTTCTGTTTCCGGCTTGTCTTTGAATACAGCCAGTGCTTCCAGCGAACCTGCACGATCGTCATCCCACTCCAGGAAGAAACGGTCGTATTTCAGCTGCTTCAAGAACAGGTTGGCGATCTTCACATAAGAGCCGCCGCCCATGTTGCGAGAATCGTAGTTACCACGGCAGTTGTGTGTCCACATTTTCAGACCGAGGCTGTGACCGTAATCGATAATGATATTGCTAATATCAATAAATTCCGCTGCCAGCGTCTGTACCTGCTCCTGATCGATATTCTCGCCAGTGTATGGAGAGTTCGGATTGTCATCTGCAAATAGCTCCCACAGACAATCGTCGAATTGCAGAATCTTACCGCCTGCTGCAGCAAACTCCTCGACGAATTCTTTGTACGCTTTGACCAGACCTGCTTTCAGCTCTTGCTGCGTCTGGTACACTGCATCCGTGCCACCGATGTTATCCGACCAGGACAGCTCTCCGAAAATGTGAGATGGAGAAGGGACACACAGCTTCGTCTCCCGATCACCTGCTTGGTCTTTCAGCTTTTTGAATACTTCGATAAAGTGGTGATTTTTGCCGCCCAGTTCACCTGTGATACGCAGACCGATGTCTTTGCGTGTCTCGTATTTGGAACTGCCGTCTGTATCGCGGAAGAAGTAGCCGTGATCTGCGATATAGCGCTCGATCCCTTGGAATCCCCAGACAAAGTCCAGATGCCACATCGACTTGGAATACTCACCGTCGGTGATGATCGACAGATCATGCTGGATTTCTTTTTCGACAACGGACTGGATCGCGCGGTGTTCGCACTCTTGGTAACCATCGAATTCCTGGTAGAACGGGTACTGGATATCGTCACGGTGTTCGATTTGCGTTTTATATTTTAGCAGTTCCGCTGGACGTAGCAAACTGCCTACGATTTGAAATTTATCACTCATTGGAAAGTCCCCCTTGGTGTGGATTGTGCTTGGTTATAGTAGCTTGATTGTAGCACGAGGGAGATGGTTTTTACGTAAGCTTAAAAGGCATATCTGGTTATAGATTGGGGCTATGGCAAACTCAGATCGATATTTCATGACTTTCTATGGCTTTACTATAAATATATTCTCATGTAACTGCTGCGGATCAGTTATGTTCCTTGTATTCGACCATACATTTTTCGAATTACAAAAATTACATTAACTAGCTTTCATTAATACTGTAAAATTGACTATAAACCGGTTGTATAAGCCATAGCATCGAAAGCGTGAAGAACTATTAGAAAAGCTGACACTCAAAAATTTTACTAGAGTATCCAAAGGATACACTAAATAAATAAAAATTTATTTATTTAAGTTTGAATATATTCATTTCAAATCATAGTGACAACATATTACATTTTATTAAACTTTTCGATTAAAATATATAATTTTTCTCGTCTATCAAATTAAACCAAAAAAAATTATGTTGCATGTTACACTTCTTTGCAGTGTCAGTATCTTTCTTAACCTATCTGTATTTGTCTTAGCAGTGTAATTCCAAGCAAGAATGCGAACAGTTCTACTTCAAGCACTTCTCATAAAGTTTAAGAATTTTCCAGAGCAGCCAGTAAAGAGCTTAAACGAAAGCCTCGACTAAATCTCTAGTAAATATTTGCACTCGAAATCTATATATGTGAATTGTTTAGAAACTCACTATCGTAGCTAGATTAATAATTCCATAGAAGTAAAAACATCCATGATCTTAAATAAGATAATGGATGTTTCTTTTATTTACAAACATTAAATTTTTATTTTTTACTTCCTCTATTTAATCTTCTTTCTCTTAATTTAATCCAAATTTTTCTGAAAGATATAATGATTTCCTCAGGGATATTTAATAAATCAACTAGTATCTTTTTATCTAATTCTGGAAGAAAAGCAGAAATATCATCATTTTCTCGAACAAATGTTTCTAACGAATCAATTATTTCTTGAATTTGCGCATCAGCAATCTCAAGCGCAAATAGATTAGGAAGAGTTAACTTTTCTACTTCTCCCGGTAATATTTCTAATACTCCTCCACCGTAGCTTCTTCCTTCTATTTCAGTAAAAGCTAAAGAAATACTATTGTAATGAGCTAAAACGGCTAGTTTAGGATTAATATTTTCTTTAAATCTTATTCTATGCATAGTATCAGTACTAACGGCATTAACTTCATTTAAAACAAATTTAGGATAGAGGTAGTTTCTCCTTAAGAAAAAGGCATCCGGTATCCATATAGAAGGTACTCTATACCATCGTTCACGA
Source organism: Paenibacillus bovis (assembly GCF_001421015.2). Lineage (NCBI taxonomy): Bacteria > Bacillati > Bacillota > Bacilli > Caryophanales > Paenibacillaceae > Paenibacillus > Paenibacillus bovis. Next base: position 848,564 of record NZ_CP013023.1, on the reverse strand, counting down.
ATAGAACATTTATAGCCGACATGTTCCTTTCGTTCTTCTCCCTCTAGTATATACCTTTTATGACCATCTAAATAATCTTCGAAATTTTTTAAAGGAAAGTCTAGCAGAAAAGCTTTGGCACCTCTATCAATATTATAATTCCATTCTGCTTCATCATAATAAGTTCCACGAATACTAACACTTCTAGCAATCAATGGTCTTGTTATATCGAATAAATTATATTCTTCTACAGTTTGAAAATTTACACAAAAGAAATTATTGTTACCCGTAGTGATACCAATATCTACATCTGCTACATTATTGAACTGAACAAATCTGGTATCATTTTTAATTTGTTGAATAAGTGCGTTTTCTTCTACATTTAAAAAATAACTTGTCCATTTTGAATTATTATATTCAACATTCATATAAGCAATATTTTCATTATCGAAGTTATTAATCAACTCATTTATATTATTGTACTCTAAAAGTTTAATTTGATGTTCACCTTCATAGTCAGAGATTTTCTCTCCTAAAAAAATTACTACTTCTTGCTCAACATCAGGAAAAATAAGTTCTTTAAAAGTTAAAATGGTTATTCTTTGCAAATTTTGCATTAAATACGTTCTTAATCCTTCAGAATAAGCTACCTGTAATAATTCTGCTGGAATGACTAATCCGATTCTAGAATTTTCACTCATTAGATGAGTACTAGCTACTACAAATGACACCCAAGCATTAATAAGCTTATTTGATTTCATACCACTTGAAGTTAGAATCAGTGATTGCTCTATTCTTTGTTTTTCTGTAAGATACTGATATCTTATATAAGGAGGGTTTCCTACAATCAAGTCAAAATTTTGATTATTTACTTCATCTTCATAAAACTTATAAAAATCTTCATTAATTAATTGGAAATTATCAGAGTTTGATAGTCTTTTTTTTGCTTTTTCTAGCTCATCCTCATTAATTTCAATACCGGTACAATGAAAATCAGCTTCGATTTTAGATAAGCTCTCAATAAAATTTCCGTCTCCACAACTAGGCTCTAGTACTGTTAAAGGATTATTTACAAATCCCCATTCAACTATGAAATCTGCCAATAATGCAGGGGTATAATAACCCCCACGTAATTTTTCAATAGAAGCATTCTCTTTTAATAGCATTATTATCACCTTTATATATTGTATCATAAATTATTTCAAATCTCTTTAAATATATACAAACATACATTCTTCTTTTTAGTATATCAAATCTATTTGCTGTATGGCTTATTTCTTAATTAAAATAAGTAAAATAAAATAATAAGGAATGATTAAAATAGCTAAATTAAATTTTATTATGCAAGGGTTATCGGAAGAGAATAACCACTTTGACAGTATTATAAGATTGCTCGAATTAAATGAAATTACAAAAGTAATAATAAGTACAGCTTTTTTAAGAAAAAGCGGTCTACTTCTTATTAAAAATCATCTTATTCCTCACGTTGATAAAATAGACTTTTATGTTGGTATAAGAAATGAAATTACATCTGCACAAGCTCTACAAGAATTGATCGATCTAGGAATAAATCCCTTTATTGTTGATACTGGTTCCTCAGATATTATTTTCCATCCGAAAATTTATTTATCTATAAGTAATTGTAATAAAAACGCCCGGACTATAATTGGAAGTGCCAACTTAACTAAACGAGGTATTACTGGAAATATTGAAGCTAGTATAGTAGCAGATTTAAATTTAGATAATAATTTTGAGGATATCAATATATTGAGTAATATTAATAATTCGTTTGAAAATTTAAAGTTGAAATTCCCAGAAAATGTAGTTCAAATAAATTCTTCAGAGGAAATAGCTGTTTTATTATCTCAAGGTAGAATCTCAGATGAAAATCTAAAAACATACATTTCTAAACAAGAAGATTTAGAAAATGAACCTGAAGAAAATTCTAGGGAAACTATACAATCATATATTCCAAAAATTAAGCTTAAACTCCCTAAGATAACAAGTAACCAAAACAACAAGGAAGCTAGTATAGCAACCCGTTTATCTAAATTAAATAATTCCTTTGAACTTACAGGCATTAGCAATCATGAAGATATAATTCCTGCTGGATGCATACTAAAATGGGAAAGTACTCCGTTGAAAGAAAGAGATTTAAATATTCCTCAAGGGCGTACTACAAACATTACGGGTTCAATGACTTTAAGAAGTGGACTTTCTAAAATTTCAAACTTTCAATCTTATTTTCGTAATGATTTATTTGCAGACTTACATTGGGCGCACAGTTCGAGAGTTAGTTCATCACATTTAGAAGTAGCAACTGCTGCATTTGAATTAATTATTTTAGGAACCAATCACGGAATATTCCATTTAGAAATAAAACATGATCCTCGAAAAAATACTGCTTCTTATTTACAAAATAATGCTATGTCTCATTTGAGATGGGGAGCTGCTGCTCCTTATATTAAAAGTCGAGAATTACTAGGTTACACTTTAAAAATATATGAGAATTCTTCTGGTTCACCAAGTCCCTTTGTTCTTGTAATCAGTTAATAATTATTTTATATTTTCGTACTTACAACTCTTGAAGCAATTTGATATTTTATCTATCTGCGTCTACTTAATGTTAAGTATTCATAGTATATTAATTCCTGTCTATCTATAGCTTATTAATTATAAAGCAAAAACCCGCTCAGTGAGCGGGTTTTTAATATGGAGGCGAGGGGAGTCGAACCCCTGTCCGAAGATAACGCAACACAAGCTTCTACGGGTGTAGTCACAGATTTAATGTCACCCGAGTAGCGCCCTGTAACCGGCTCTACGTTGGGTCAGCCTGATTATCTTCTTCAGCACACCCCAGGCGGAGATGTGACAGCGTAGCCCACTAAGAGTTGGGCCCTCATCCTGGCACATGGGCGATGCGAGGCGAGAGCACGTTTCACAGTTTCTTAGGCTGCGAAAGCGTAGTTAGTTTGTTGTTTGCCGTTTAATAGGCTTTAGCGTTGATAAAGCGGACGCGTCCCCACTACCCGCTACTCATGCCCGACCTACCCCCGTCGAATCCAAAAAACGCCCCCTTGATAAAAAGGGATTGGATTAAGACGAATTCGAGAACATGAGTCTCGTTATTCGAAAACAATCATCCATGCAGTCTTTCCCTCCATAGAAAGGACTGCACCGGGCAAATTCAGCGGCGATCCGGCACGAGGCCAGATGCTTTTGTATTTCCCATAGACTCTGATTATACCACATTTGGCTGCAAATGGGTAGCTGTACAGGCAGACTCCGTCTGATGCGAGGGTGATCACAGGGGGATATCCAACCGACTTGCTGTCTGTTCAGAGATCCTACCGTATATTGTCCAGCCTCCTATGAACCGCCTATCAAGAGAGCCATTTACCATACAGGCTATTACCCTCATTACCGGGAATCTAATCGCTCTACTTCCCCAGCTACCCTGTTCTTCTCTGCAGCCTAGCGGCCGATTTTTTGATTGTCACGCATTGCACGCTGGATATCACGCTGTGCATCCCGCTTGGCGGCTGTAGCACGTTTGTCATGCTGCTTCTTACCTTTACCGAGGCCGATCAGCAGCTTGGCATAGCCGTTGCGGATATAGATCTTGAGCGGCACCAGCGTATAGCCATCCCGTTTGGATGCACCGATTAGCTTGCTGATCTGCTCTTTGTGCAGCAGCAGCTTGCGCGTACGGGTCGGGTCGGTCGGATTGCTCCGGTTACCCTCTTCGAACGGGCTAATATGCATATTGTGCAGGAACACTTCACCATTACGAATCGTGGAGAAGGCATCGCTGATATTCGCGCGTGCGCGGCGCAGCGATTTGATCTCGGTTCCGGTCAGCACCATACCGGCTTCGTACGTATCCTCGATAAAGTAATCGTGGGATGCTTTTTTGTTCTGGGCCAGCACTTTGCTTTCGCCTTTTTTGGTCGCCATCTTGTATTCCTCCTTTCGAGAGATTTGCCGGTCATTGCCGGATCTTATGGTCATTTATTGTAGCAAGGGATCCGGGACAAAGCAACAAAGCCGGGGCCGATGATACGGGTCCCGGCACTGTCTGCTTGCGATCTGTTCCATGATGCACGTTACTTGCCGAACATGCATCTCCCGTCTTTATTTGACTCCTGTAGGCATTCATTATCTGTATCTTGCTTGGAGAATAGAACGCTATACCCTTTCTCGCTTGTGTAGAGCGATTCACTGTATAACTGAACTAATCCCCGACCATTCTTAGCTAATGATGCTTATTCAGGACTTTGTGGTTTGTTCTTTTTCTTGCGGCGGCGCGGACGTCCTGCGCCTGAACCTGCTTCTCCCTTGGGAGCTGCCGGACTCACAGCTGAACCCGGACCGGCATCGGTCGCTTTTTTCTTGCGTCCGCTACCTTTTTTGTTGGAAATGACCGGACTGTCGTATCCACCCTTGCCGGAACCAAAGCCAAAGCTGCGGGCTGGAGGACTGGATGCGTTCGATGATGAGAAGGCGATGCCTTTGTCTTTTTTCCGTTTACGCTTGCCGGCTGCAGCTGTTTCGCCTGTTGCCGGTGTAGCCGGAGTTGAAGCTGCAGCGGGTGCTGCTTTGGCAGGCTTGTCGGTTTTGGCACCCTTGGCGGCTTTGGCCGCTTTACCGAAACGCTCAGCTTTTTTGGCATTTTTGTTCTTGCCTCTGCCACCGCTACGTTTCTCGCCATTCTGTCCACCCTGGCCTCCGCGTCCACCGCGGTCGCCACCACCTCGTGCTCCACGGTCACCACCCGAACGGCGGTTGCTTTTCGGCATATCTGGCAGTTCAAAGTCGATCGTATGATCGTCCATATTAACGTTGGCCACGCGGATCGTGATATTGTCCCCGATACGGAAAATGCGGGAAGTACGCTCGCCCAGCAGAATCATATGCTGATCGTCGAAATGGTAATAGTCATCTGTCAGCATACCGAGACGGATCAGACCCTCTACCGTATTCTCCAGCTCGATAAACATACCGAAGCCGGTTACGCTGCTGATAATCCCTTCGAATTCCTGACCGACTTTGTCCAGCATATATTCGGCCTTCTTGAGCTGGTCGGTATCACGCTCGGCATCTACCGCGACGCGCTCGCGCTCGGAAGACTGCTGGGCAATATCCGCCATGCGGCTCTCCAGATACGCTTGACGCTCCGGTGTGAGGCCGCTGCCGCCGTTCTCGATCACTTCGCGGATCACCCGGTGGATGACCAGATCGGGATAACGACGAATCGGGGAAGTGAAGTGACTGTAGTACTCTGCTGCCAGACCAAAGTGGCCTGTGCTCTCTGCAGAATATTTCGCCTGCTTCATCGACCGCAGCATCATTGTGCTGATCACGGTCTCTTCCTTCTCGCCCTTGATCTGCTCCAGCAGCTGCTGAAGTGCGCGCGGATGGATCAGATTGCCTGTGCCTTTGACCGCATGGCCAAAGTTGGCAGCGAAGGCCAGGAAGCCCTGCAGCTTCTCCTGATCCGGGTTCTCGTGAATACGGTACAGGAATGGCACTTTGAGCCAGTGGAAATGCTCGGCGACCGTCTCGTTGGCTGCCAGCATGAATTCCTCAATAATCTGCTCGGCTACCGAACGCTCGCGCTTCACGATATCGATCGGCTTGCCGCTTTCATCCAGAATGATCTTGGATTCTTCAAAGTCAAAATCAACCGCGCCGCGGCGAATCCGTTTGTCACGCAGCTGCATCGCCAGCTCACGCATCAGCTTGAAGTCGTCGATAAGTGGTGCATAGCGTTCCAGCAGTTCCGGATCTTCATCTTCCAGAATACGGCGGACGTTTTTGTATGTCATCCGTTCTTTGGTCTTGATCACGCTGGTGAAGATATCATGATTGACCACCTTCATGTTCTCGTCGAACTCCATCTCGCAGGAGAGAGTCAGACGATCCACCTGTGGATTCAGACTACAGATCCCGTTGGAAAGGCGATGCGGCAGCATCGGAATAACCCGATCGACCAGATACACGCTGCAGCCGCGATTGTAGGCTTCGTTGTCCAGCATCGAGCCTTCGCGTACATAATAGCCTACATCGGCGATATGAACGCCCAGACGGTAGTTACCGTTCTCCAGACGCTCCACGTTGACCGCATCATCCAGATCCTTGGCATCCTCGCCATCGATCGTAACGATATTCTTGCCGCGCAGATCGCGGCGTCCCTGCTGGATAATCTCTTCCTGGGTAATTTCATCCGGGGCAGCCTGCGCCTCGTCCATCACTTCATCCGGGAAAGCTTCCGGCAGCTGGTGCTTACGGATAATCGAGATAATATCGACACCCGGATCATCCTTGTGACCGAGTACTTCGATAACGCGACCTTCTGCCGCAGCCCGGCCTTCCGGATAGTTGATAATCTCGGCAACGACTTTCTCGCCGTCTACCGCTCCGCCAAACGACTCCTTGGGAATAAAGATATCGCGGTTGATCCGCTTGTCATCCGGCAGTACAAAAGCATACGTGTCCAGCGCCTGGAATACGCCGACGATACGGGTATTTTTGCGGACGAGTACACGAACGACCACACCCTCCATCCGTCCACCGGATGTGTTGCGGGAAGTCACCTTCACGAATACGGTATCGCCGTTCATGGCGGTATTCAGATCATTGGCGTTGATATATACATCGCCATGCTCCCGGTCTTCCGGAATCAGGAAAGCAAATCCTTTGGCGTGAGCCTGAATCCGTCCACGGACCAGATCCATACGTTCCGGCACACCGTAAGCATTGGCATTATTTACAACAATATCGCCGGCATCTTCCAGCTTATTGAGCAGTTTGACCAGTTCTTTGAAATCCGAGGCATCTTCAATCTGAAAATGCTCTTCCAGCTCTTGGTACGTCATTGGTTTATATGCGTCAGTGCGCATGAATGTTAATAGTTGTTCTTCTGTAATCATTGGTTTCACCTCGGCCAACCGTCAGCAGTGATTATGTGCATTCGGTTCGTATGTAATCCTGGTTTGCGATGCGATACAAGCGGATCTGTGGCGGTCATCAATAGGTCAACCGCAGTCCGTGCGCATGACAGCGGCTTTTTCTGCCAGACTCGTCATGCCTCATTTAGTATACACATACCCTAGTATACACTAAATTAATCGAATCCCCTTATTTCGCCAGAAATATTCAGGAATTGACTGCTATTTTGCATACTCAGACAAACAGCCTATCGTATTATTTCACTATGAAGCAGGCAGGTATTTTTCTTTGAAGAAATTTTCTTTAAAATCATTTTCCTAATCGATAAAGTAGTTGAAATTAGCGGAGTACAATCAGTACAGCACCCTTAGCGCATACTCGGTTAGTACATTTCTATTGGCGCATTACTATCCACGTTATGAAATCGGCCTTACAGGTCCTTTATAAAAAAAGACGATCCATCTGTCACTCTCTCCTTGGTAAGGAGTGACGAATGGACCGTAAAGGGTCTTGCACATCATGGACTTCGGTCTTGCTTCAACTTACATGGGAATAATGGACAAGCTCGGGAACAATTCCAAGTATAGTCCCGCTCTATGAACTCTTTATGAACAGATAGCATAAAAATAACCCGTTACCGGCAAAAAATCTCGCGATAACGGGTTATTGAGGTAATGCCTGAGCTGGTCACTCGTGACCTGCCTATTTATCTAAATACAGCGACCAGAATCGCCAGAATGAAGAAACCTGCTGCCAGCCCGATTGTTACGCGCTGCAGTACGAGTTCCATTCCGCGTGCTTTGGTTTTGCCGAAAAGTTGCTCGGCGCCGCCGGAGATGGCACCGGACAGGCCCGCACTTTTACCTTTTTGGAGTAATACAACGAGAATCAGACCAACGGAAAAAATAGTGAGCAAGATTTGCAAAGTTGTTTGCATGAATTCCACCTCCTAGAGCGAATGCGCCGAACATCTATAAATGGTATAAAATCACGAATCATGTTATAGAAACAGCATTTATAGTTTAGCATAAATTCAAGTCGTATAGCAATGGTCTGGAGTCAGAACTCTCCTCATCGTCCTGTCATTGGACAATAAAAAAACCAGTCACCTGCATAGGCAGATGACTGGCGGATGTATGAGTATGCTGCTGCTTTTACGGCTAAGTAGCGGCCCAGACCGTTCGAGCGCAGCATAACTTATACATGTATTACATATAAACAGAGCCTAGGTGCAGTCATATCCGGCTGGTGTCAGCCGGAAAATGCTGCGATCAGAAGCAATAATTACTTCGTCAGACCTCTGTGCTCAGTCAGGTTGTAGAAAGATTTCAGGCCATCGTATTTCGCCAGTTCACCCAGTTGATCTTCGATACGAAGCAATTGGTTGTACTTCGCGATACGGTCTGTACGGGAAGGAGCACCTGTTTTGATTTGGCCAGCGTTAGTCGCTACAGCGATGTCAGCGATTGTGCTGTCTTCGGATTCACCGGAACGGTGAGAGATAACTGCTGTGTAACCAGCACGTTTCGCCATTTCGATTGCATCGAATGTTTCTGTCAGCGTACCGATTTGGTTAACTTTGATCAGGATGGAGTTACCGATGTTTTCTTCGATACCACGGCCCAGACGCTCAGTGTTTGTTACGAACAGATCGTCACCAACCAGTTGAACTTTCTCGCCCAGACGTTCGGTCAGCAGTTTCCAACCTTCCCAATCGTCTTCGGAGCAACCATCTTCAATGCTGATGATTGGGTATTTTTCTACCCATGAAGCCAGCAGGTCTACGAACTCAGCGGAAGTGTAAGATTTACCTTCGCCTGCCAGCTCGTATTTACCGTTTTTATAGAACTCAGTGGAAGCTACATCCATACCCAGGAATACGTCAACGCCTGGTTTGTAACCCGCTTTTTCGATAGCTTCAATGATAGAAGTCAGTGCTTCTTCATTGGAAGTGAAGTTAGGAGCGAAACCGCCCTCGTCACCTACAGCTGTGTTCAGGCCTTTGCTGCTCAGTACGGATTTCAGGTTGTGGAAGATTTCAGCACCTGTACGCAGAGCTTCTTTGAAGCTAGTAGCGCCAGCAGGGATAACCATGAACTCTTGTACGTCAACGTTGTTGTCCGCGTGCTCACCACCGTTGATGATGTTCATCATTGGTACTGGCAGTTGTTTTGCGTTGAATCCACCCAGGTAGATGTACAGTGGCAGGTCCAGAGCTTCTGCAGCAGCGCGTGCTACAGCCATGGATACTGCCAGGATTGCGTTAGCACCCAGTTTGCCTTTGTTCGGTGTTCCGTCCAGTTCGATCATTTTGCGGTCGATCAGCAGTTGATCTACAGCGTCCATGCCGATAACTTCTGGAGCGATAACTTCGTTTACGTTTTTAACAGCGTTCAGTACGCCTTTACCCAGGTAACGGGATTTGTCGCCATCGCGAAGCTCAACAGCTTCGTGAGCACCAGTGGATGCACCGGATGGTACGATTGCGCGGCCCATTACGCCGGATTCCAGATATACTTCTACTTCAACAGTCGGGTTACCACGGGAGTCAAGGACTTCGCGTGCGTATACGTCAGAAATAATAGTCATGAGTAAAAAGTCTCCTTTTTAGGTAAGTAATTTGGGATCTTGATGATCCTTGATTTATAAAATGAAGCCGAGAAACAGGCCCACTTCCTGCAAACCGGTCAGCAGGCGATATTTATCAGCGTCCATTACGGAAATACGGATTCATGACATGAGCTCGGCCATGATGTACAGAGACTTCCTCTCAGCCGCGAGTGATCAATTCACAGCTGGTCCCGTCTGCTAATCCTACATCGATGACACCTGCCATAAACGGTTGGTTCCAGATGGTACGTCAGATTGCCTATCGTTTACTTGCGGCTGGAAATGATAGACGTGCCTGTCATTTCTTCCGGCTTCGCGATTTGCAGCAGATCCAGAATCGTTGGAGCGATATCGCCCAGGATTCCACCTTCACGCAGTACTACGTTTTTGTCAGTGACGATAAATGGAACCGGGTTGGTCGTATGGGAAGTCTGAGGACGTCCATTCTCATCAATCTCGGTCTCGGCGTTACCATGGTCCGCTGTAATCAGCGCCACGCCGCCTTTAGCCAGAATCGCTTCCACGACACGGCCTACACATTCATCTGTTGTTTCTACCGCTTTGATTGTCGGCTCCAGCTTACCGGAGTGACCTACCATATCGGGATTGGCAAAGTTCAGGATGATAGCATCCTGTCTTTCCGCTTCGATCTCGGCGATACAAGCATCAGCCACTTCACGTGCACTCATCTCTGGCTGCAGATCATAAGTGGCTACTTTAGGAGAGTTAATCAGAATACGAGTCTCGCCTTCCAGTTCCACATCACGTCCGCCGCTAAAGAAGAAGGTTACGTGCGGGTATTTCTCTGTCTCGGCAATACGCAGCTGGGTTTTGCCGTTTTGTACCAGCACTTCACCCAGTGTGTTGTCGAGACTCTTCGGTCCGTAAGCTACATGTCCGCGAACGGTATCGCTGTATGTGGTGAGACATACATAATACAGATTCTTCGGATAGTCGCCACGCTCAAAGCTTGCGAATTCAGGCTGTGTGAACGCCTGGGACAGCTGGATCGCACGGTCAGGACGGAAGTTCAGGAAGATTACGGAATCTCCATCGCCTACAGTGCCTACCGGTTGTCCGTCTGCATCAACGATCACGGAAGGTTCTACGAATTCATCGTAAACTTCCTGAGCATACGAAGAAGTTACTACAGTCAGAGGATCTTTGAATTGAGGACCTTCACCGTAAGCAACCGCACGGAAAGCTTTTTCTACACGTTCCCACCGTTTGTCACGGTCCATCGCATAGTAACGTCCCTGTACGCTGGCAATTTTGCCAATGCCTACGCTGCTGATTTTCTCAGTCAGCTGTTCCATATATTTTTTACCGCTGTCCGGCGATACATCGCGTCCGTCCAGGAATACATGGATCAGTACATCTTCAAAGTTTTCTGCTTTTGCCATATCGAGTGTAGCGAACAGATGGTCAATATGACTGTGTACGCCACCATCGGACAGCAGTGTAAATACATGAAGTTTTTTGCCGCCGGATTTTGCATTTTCGAATGCACCCTTCAGCACTTCATTTTGGAAAAATTCTCCGTCACGGATCGACTTGGAGATGCGGGTCAAATCCTGATATACGATGCGGCCTGCACCGATATTCAGGTGACCTACTTCCGAGTTACCCATCTGCCCTTCCGGCAGACCTACCGCTTCACCGCAAGCAGTGAGTGTAGTGTGAGGATATTCCGTCATGTAACGATCGTAGTTCGGCTTTTTGGCCTGGGCAACACCGTTGCCTTCCATTTCTGCGCGAAGACCGAATCCGTCCATGATAATCAGAGCTACCGGTTTTGGTGCTGACATTTACTTCGCCCCCTCAACCAGCTGAATGTAAGAATCAGGCTGAAGACTGGCACCGCCGACGAGTGCACCGTCGATGTCGCTTTGTCCCATGTACTCCTTCACGTTCTCAGGCTTCACGCTGCCGCCGTATTGGATACGAACTGCGTTTGCCACTTCTTCGTTGTACAGATCTTTCACGACGCCGCGGATGTAAGAGATAACTTCATTCGCATCAGCAGAAGTGGAAGATTTGCCTGTTCCGATCGCCCAGATTGGCTCATAAGCGATAACGGTTGCTTTGGCTTGATCTGCGCTCAGACCAGCAAATGCACCTTCGGTTTGTACTTTACATACGTCTTTGGTTTGATCCGCTTCGCGCTCTTCGAGCTTCTCGCCCACGCACACGATAGGAGTCAGACCATGACGGAATGCTGCCTGTACTTTTTTGTTGACGATTTCGTCTGTCTCCGCAAAGTATTGACGACGCTCGGAGTGACCGATGATTACATAGTCCACACCCAGGTCTTTCAGCATTACGCCGCTGATTTCACCAGTGTACGCGCCGTTGTCTTCGAAATGAAGGTTTTGTGCGCCGATTTTGATGGAAGTGCCTTTTACAGCTTCAACCAGTGCAGGCAGGTTGGTAAATGGTGCGCAGATAACAGCTTCTACGCCCTCTACTTCTGCTTTGCCCTTGATGTCTTCGATGAATGCTTTGGCTTCCGGAACGGTTTTGAACATTTTCCAGTTGCCGGCAATGATTGGTGTTCTCACTGCTGGATCACTCCTTCTATTCCATACTTGCACGCCCTGCTTGCGGCATGCATATTGCCTCTATTGTAAACTTATTTATCGTTGAGTGCCACAACGCCTGGAAGCTCTTTACCTTCCATGAATTCCAGGGAAGCGCCGCCGCCTGTGGAAATATGGTTCATTTTATCAGCCAGGTGGAACTTCTCAGCTGCTGCTGCGGAGTCACCGCCACCGATTACAGTGTAAGCGTCAGTTGTTGCACAAGCTTCGGCTACTGCACGAGTACCATGGGAGAATGGTTCAATTTCGAACACGCCCATAGGTCCGTTCCATACAACCAGCTTGGAGTTTTTGATAACATCTGCATAGATTTCACGAGTTTTCGGTCCGATGTCGATACCTTCCCAATCTGCAGGAATGTCGCCAACTTCAACGATTTTCGTGTTTGCATCTGCACTGAAATCATCAGAGATTACGATATCTACCGGCAGGTAGAAGTTTTTGCCCAGGTTTTTCGCTTTTTCGATAAAGCCCAGAGCTACATCCAGTTTGCTTTCATCCAGCAGGGATTGGCCAACTTCATGACCCTGTGCTTTCATGAAAGTATAGGACAGACCGCCACCGATGATTACGTTGTCTGCCAGGTTCAGCAGGTTGTCGATTACATCGATTTTGTCTTTTACTTTGGAACCACCGATAATCGCTGTGAAAGGACGCTCCGGATTATTCAGTGCTTTACCCAGTACATCCAGTTCTTTCTCCATCAGCAGACCGGATACGGCCGGCAGGTGGTGAGCGATGCCTTCTGTAGAAGCATGTGCACGGTGAGCCGCGCCGAATGCATCATTGACGAACAGATCAGCCAGTTCAGCAAACGATTTTGCCAGTTCAGCATCATTTTTCTCTTCGCCAGGATAGAAACGCACGTTTTCAAGAACCAGTACGTCTCCTTCTTTCATGTCAGCGATTTTCGCTTTTACGTTATCGCCGATTGCTTCGTCAGCTTTGGCTACTGGTTTGCCCAGCAGTTCGGACAGACGTTCAGCCGGAGCTGTCAGACGCATGGATTCAACCACTTCACCTTTTGGACGTCCCAAGTGACTCGCCAGCAGAACTTTTGCACCTTTTTCGATCAGGTAGTTGATTGTTGGCAGTGTCTCGCGGATACGCTTGTCATCCGTGATTTTGCCATCTTCCATAGGTACGTTGAAATCTACACGTACAAATACCACTTTGCCAGCTACTTCTACATCACGCACACTTTTTTTATTCATCGTCGTTCCTCCATGTCCGTATTTTGAACAGATTATTCTGTGCTGCGCAGCCTTCCAAATGCCAGACCGAAATGATTTTCCCGGGATCATCTCTGCTGTATTCTTGCGCTTCGGCAGTCCAGTTCCAATCTATTCATAGTAAAATCAGGAACAGCTTATTGCCAACAGCCAACAGCATCTGCCAGATGTTAACTTAGAAAAAGCGGAAACAAATGAGATCTGTTTCCGCTTTATGGAATTAATATTTATTCCAGCTGCTGCTTCGTATTAGGCTTTGTTTGCAAAGTACTCCAAAGTACGAACCAGTTGAGCTGTGTAGGACATTTCGTTGTCGTACCAAGCTACAGTTTTAACCAGTTGCTTGTCGCCAACTGTCAGAACGCGAGTTTGAGTCGCATCGAACAGGGAACCGAAAGTCATACCTTTGATGTCGGAAGATACGATTTCATCTTCAGTGTAGCCATAAGTTTCCGGATCGGAAGCTTCTTTCATAGCTGCGTTGATTTCTTCAACTGTTACGGATTTCTCCAGAACAGTTACCAGCTCAGTCAGGGAACCAGTAGCTACAGGCACACGTTGTGCTCCGCCGTCCAGTTTACCTTTCAGTTCTGGGATAACCAGACCGATTGCTTTAGCAGCACCAGTTGTGTTAGGAATGATGTTTTCAGCCGCTGCACGAGCACGACGGAAGTCACCTTTGGAGTGTGGAGCATCCAGCGTGTTTTGGTCGCCAGTGTAAGCGTGGATTGTAGTCATCAGACCTTCAACAACGCCGAATTTGTCTTGCAGCGTTTTTGCCATAGGTGCCAGGCAGTTTGTTGTGCAAGATGCGCCGGAGATAACTGTTTCAGTACCATCCAGGATTTCGTGGTTTACGTTGTAAACGATTGTTTTCATTTCGCCAGTTGCTGGAGCGGAGATAACAACACGCTTAGCGCCTGCTTTCAGGTGAAGCTCAGCTTTTTCTTTTGTTGTGAAGAAGCCTGTGCACTCCAGTACGATGTCTACGCCAAGCTCGCCCCAAGGCAGTTCTTCAGGGTTACGGTTAGCCAGAACTTTAACTTCTTTGCCGTTTACTTTGAAGAAACCATCGTGTACTTCAACTTCGCCGTTGAATTTACCTTGAGTAGTATCATATTTCAAAAGATGTGCCAGCATTTTAGCGTCTGTCAGATCGTTGATTGCTACCACTTCGATACCTGCTACATCTTGAATACGACGGAAAGCCAGACGTCCGATACGTCCAAAACCGTTAATACCAACTTTAACCATGAGTTAATTCCTCCTAGAAATAAGTTTATGATTTATTCAATCAAGACATGACCCTCTCGAGCCTGTCAAGACAACGATAATAAGATGAAGCTTGTGTGCCTGCTGCCAGTGATGCATGCCGTGACACCGTCACAAGCATAACATTGATTGATACAAGGAAACCACTATAGCTCTTTGACGATCTCTCTGGCAGCGGCTTCGTCGAGGACCAGGATATCTTCCTGTCCAAATTTAAGTACAGCATGGATAGATTTGGCTTTGCTGCGTCCGCCCGCTATTCCAATAACGACTTCGGCGTTTGCAATATCCTCCAGCTGAAGTCCAAGGGTCAGCATATGATGCACCGTCTGACCATCTTCATTGAAATAATGACCGAATGATTCGGCTACGGCTCCAGCATTGCGGATTTCCTCTACCGTCTGTGGATCCAGTCTCCGGCGCCGTACCATCTCCATCGCATCACCGATACCATGAATAATGATTCTCGCACGCCGGATAAAATCGACAATCTCACGGACATTCTGATCCTGATACAGCAGCTCGTAAGCATCTCTGCGCAGCAGATCGGGCACATGCAGCAGCCGGTACTGCGCGCCTACGCGCTTAGCCATGGTCGAAACGATGGAGTTAGCCTGATACTCCATGTTCTCACCGAGTCCGCCTCTTGCCGGTACGAACCAGGCATCCTTTAGAGGTGCCGGAAAGGTTGGGCTAAGCTGCTCTGCCACTTCGGCAAGCGTAAAGCCGCCGGTTACAGCTACGATATCATTTTCGCGAATCACACTGAGCAGAGCTTTGGCACCAGCTCTGCCAAGATTCTGCTTGGTGCTGGCTGATGTGTCACTGTCTCCAGGTACAATAACAACCTGTCTTAGTCCATACACATCACGAATGCGATCTTCCAATACGGACAATCCGAGCAACTCTTCCATAATAGGCTCAAGTTCCTCCAGCAGCTCCCTGCCTGCTTCGCTGATGCGCATCCCTGTACTCTCAATCTCAAGAAGTCCCTGAGCCTTGAGCAGGTCTGTCTCAGCCCGCAGTACCCGCTCTGTCATATTGAGGGAAACGGCAAGCGATCTTCGCCCGACAATTCCGGTCAGCATGACCTGATGTAAAATGGCATATCTTTTCTTCAATACATCGGTGAGATCGGGCAGAAGCTGCTGTTGTATTTCAAGTAATTTTCGCATGCTTTCCACTCCTGCAACTTGTCTCGCTCAGTGTAATTGGATACCCAGTAAATCAGGCTGTGTGTAATGGACTCAAAATGTCCCGGCATAACTTTTTAAGTCCCACGTCTATATTAACCAATTTCCATGCCAGAATCAAGTCTTTGCGACAACTAATTATGGAAGGTGCACGTTATAATTATTATGGAAGCGCTGCTTGCTTTTTGACTTTATTTCATCTATACTAATTCTTGCTGTTGCTTATATGCGCCCGTGGTCCAATGGATATGACGTAGGCCTCCGAAGCCTGAGATCCAAGTTCGATTCTTGGCGGGCGCGCCATTTTACTTCTTGAGCAGCAGAGGCTCAGAGCTTGATCGTAGCACGTATATATTATCGCATGATTAATTACATAATCTTTTCTTCGACGAAATAGTAATGACGTAACCAGCCCAGGCTGGTTATTTTTGTATCTGCATATAATCGTATTCATATAGTAGCAATTATATATACGCGGTCAGATCTGTATTCCAAGATGAGACTTATCGTGTCCGTGATTAAAGTTCCATTCGTGATTAAAGCTCCGTTTTAGAGACGGGACATATTGTGTCCATAGAGAACAGCAAATGTTCCTCTTCATCATTAACCCATTTTTTAGAAATTCAGGCAGTTTTGCAAGCAATAGTTTGACTATCTTTGACTTTTAGTTTGAATTATCCTATAATGTGGTAAGAACAATTGAGTTCCTGATATTGTTTGAAGTAATGATCCACTATATAATCACACTTATTATGATTGTAATCTAAGGAGGGTTTCTAGTGAGTTATATCCCAATGGTCGTTGAACAGAGCAGCCGTGGTGAACGTGCGTATGATATTTACTCCCGTCTGCTGAAAGACCGTATCATTTTCCTTGGTTCCGAAGTCAATGATGTGGTAGCCAATGCAATTATTGCACAGATGCTGTTCCTGGAAGCCGAAGACCCTGAGAAAGATATTCACCTTTACATTAACAGCCCGGGCGGTTCCATTACTGCAGGTATGGCTATTTACGATACAATGCAATTTATCAAAGCCGATGTATCTACGATCTGCGTAGGTATGGCTGCCAGCATGGGCGCGTTCCTGCTGAATGCAGGTGCCAAAGGCAAGCGTTTTGCGCTGCCGAACAGTGAAGTTATGATTCACCAACCACTGGGTGGTGCTCAAGGTCAGGCGACAGATATCGAAATCCGTGCACGTCGCATCCTCAAAATGCGCGACAAGCTGAACAAAATCCTGGCTGAACGTACAGGCCAGCCGCTGGAACGTATCGAAAAAGATACCGATCGTGACTATTTCATGACTGCTGCAGATGCACAGGAATACGGTCTGATCGACAAAGTTATCGAAAAAACACCTCCGCAAGGAGTATAAGCCGGCAACTGCCAGCCTATCCAAACACCTCCAGACTAATGTCTGGAGGTGTTTTTGTTCTGCTGTTAGTCGTTGCTTCTCATTATGCTATTATCTATACGATTTTGGATTCCCCCTTTCCTACTCTGCCGAAAAAGAAATATATAATAAAAAGAACCTGTTCAGCATCGTACGATCACGATGGAACAGGTTCTTCGGATATTTCTAGCTAATAGCCAAATTCTATATGGCCTTGTTTAAAATAAATCAGGATTGATAAGCAGACAGTGGGTTAGTACCCGATTTCAGCAGCTGACTGAAAGTAAAGTCTATTTTCGGATTGCCTGCTGCTCCCGGAGCAATATCATACTTCTGGAAGAAAATCGTGAATCCGCTATCTGTCAGATAGTAATTCTCCAGGTATTTGCTGGAGTTTTTGCTGAGATCGTTGAACTGCTCCAGAGATAATCCCTCGGTATCTGCGTTTTTCTTGATATGTGTCTGGATCAGCTTTTTGATATCCTGGCTGTAGTTGCTGTTGGACTTGAGCAGATCAGACAGCTGAATAGCTTTGCCGTCTTTCAGCGAGAAAGTCATGCTGGTCAGGATATCATCGCCATGTGCTCCGCCCAGATATTGATAATCAGTCAGCAGGAAGCTGATAACCCCATTACGGTTGTAAGTAACTTTGTAGCCGCCATCAATTTCGTAAGTAATATCTTTGTTAACAGGTGCTCCGGCTTCTTTGACCTGTTTTTGCATGGTAGTCACGAACTGATCAAAATGTGCTTTGAGAGCTTTATTGATCTTGGTCTGCGCAGCTTCATTTTCCAGACCGGATACAACTGGATATACAATATTAACGTTAGTGTATTTATTTTGAATAGAAGATTCTAGTTTGCTGCCTGTCACTTCTACATCATTCATGCCTGCAGCTGTTACATTGACAGTACGTGTGGCATTATTCCACAGCGCACGATAGCCAAACGGCTCGGTTACTGCCTTGATGGCTACATACGTTGTTCCTTTGACTACGCTGGCATCATAGCTGTCACCAACGGCACTGCCATTCAGACGTACAAATACCATATCTTTCTGATTAAGGTCGTAGCTGACTTTATTTTTACCTTTAGTAATAGTTGCTGTGCGTTCTTTGGCATTGTAGGTTACTGTAGCACCCACTGTTTTTGCTATGTCTTTGAGAGGAAGCAGCGTGCTGCCGGATTTGCTCAGTATTCCCTTGGCAGAGATTGCTTTCCCTTCCACTTGTACATTGATTGCAGATTTGGCAGATGAAGAAGTGCTGGCTGCATAGGCAGATGATTGTACCAAAGGCAGCGTTGCTGCTGTACCTGCTGCCGTCAGGCTGGTCGCAAGTACGATTGCTGATAGTTTTTTGAGATAGGTTGTGTTTTTGATATTCTGGTGCTGGTTCATCATTGATCTCTCCTTCAAATAAGTCAGTTGCAACATTATTCAGTATAGCGATAACTCTGCTTCTTGAATTTACAAAGAACTTAACAAGGATTTACAACATAGTCATGCTCTATGAATCAAAAGTAATAAAAGTGTAAACAAACTTTCCTGCCAGCGTGAAACATAGAACCGACAGGAAAGTTTCTATTTTTGGCATATCGCCGGTTTAATAAACTTCCGTTATACTGAAACGATGAGAAGGTTATCCCGTATAATAGTTACAATACTGACGATTTTACCCTATTGTCATCTCCAGCTTACTTCATAGCATATTGGACGTTAAGACTAATATTTAACTCTACCATCCCCGGTTCAATCTCGGTTGATTTATCTGCACGTGCAGATTCCATCGCCGCACTCTGAGATACGTATACCGGTGGAGCCTCGACACCTGCTTCACTTACGGACACCAGATCTCCCAGGGTGCGATTTGCTGCTTTGGCGATCGAGCCTGCTTTGGCTGCTGCGTCTGCCATCGCTTTTTGGATCACCTGATCTTCGTAGGTTTTGGTATTCTCCACATTAAAGCTTACAGAACCTACATTGTTGGCACCGGCTGCTGAAGCTGCATCCAGCAGTGCACCTATTTTATCCATATTGCGATAGGTCACCTGCAGCGTATGATATGCTGTATAGCCTGTAACTTTTTGCTGATCCTTTTCGTTATAACTATAGTTCGGCTGTACATAAAATTGCACACTCTCGATATCCTTGTCTGTAATGGACCATTTGTTTTTCAACAAATTGTTCAGCTTGCTCATTTTCTGGGCATTAGCAGCCTGTGCTTTGGAAGCTGTAGCAGCCGTTGTCTGTACACCTACCGAGAGATAAGCAACATCCGGCTTAACGGATAACTTGCCATTGCCGCTAACATTGATCGTACCTGCCATTGCCGTCATGGATGCGGTCTCCGCAGCATATGCTGTAGATGCTCCCGGCAGACTTACGCCCATACCTACACTTGTGAATACGGCTCCAGCCAACAGCAGTGAAGCCATATAGTGATTTTTTTTCATAAATATTCACCCTTTCCTAGTTCTACTTACTAAACGAATGTTTTGAAACGAATGTTGCATTGGGTAAAGAATAGAAGAAAGCTTGGTGACTGGTACAACGATTAATACATGTAAGGAAAGCGGATTGAACTGCTCGTTAACGCTTTCTTTATGTATACGACTTTTGCAGTTGGCAAAGAAGTAGAAAGGGATACAGCTTCATCGTGACAATTGCTGTTATTTTACTTATAATCTCATATAATCCCATCCTCGAAATCCCTCATAATGACAAGGGTTTTAGGAGATAGGGATCATCAGAAAGAGGGGAGAGTCACCATGTTTAAAAACAAGTTTCGACGGAATTCCATTTTGCTGCTGGCAGGCATCCTGGTGCTGGGCACTCTGATTCAGCCTGTTATCGCATCTGCTGCCGCACCACCGCGTCAGGTGAAGCTGGAATGGAATGGCACACGCCTTCCGGAGAACGGATTATTGATTAATGGCAATACCATGATTCCGGTGGTACTCCTGCGTGATTCACTCGGAGTCACCCTGCGGTACGAACCCGCCGTTAAAACATATACACTGCTGCAAAATGATGACCAACTGGATATGGTGATGACTGCTTCCGGCGTTACCATGCGATTGAATAATCATCAATGGAATGGACCAAGTGCCCAGGTGGTAAACGGACGGATGTATATTCCATTTACGGTACTGCGTGATGGATTTGGCTATCAAAGCTCATGGAATGCGGTACAGCTCAAATTGAACTTTGCCAAAAAAGGAGTCTTTTTCGAATAAACTTGCTGGCTGGGAGGCAGCGGCCGGCTGCATAAGATCCTCCTGCCGAACATACCAAAAAACCGCCACAGTATTCTGTGACGGCTTGACCTCTCATCCTGGGATGAGGGGTTTTATTGGTTTTCCAGTTCTTCTTTGCTGACCAATCCGACTAAAGCGTTTACAGCTGATTCTGCATCCGCACCCTCTGCACTGATGTAAACTTCAGTACCCGAGCTGATCGCCAGACTCATGATTCCCATGATACTTTTGGCATTTACTTTTTTATCGTCTTTTTCCACGAAAATTTCCGCGGAGTATTTATTCGCTTCCTGTACAAACAATGCTGCAGGTCGTGCGTGTAATCCCGTTTTCAGACGAACCACTACCGGGTGTTTTATCATGTGATTATTACCCCCTATAATACATATTCATTACGATTTATTTGTTCACTACACTGAAGCCCATTTTATGAACACTGTATACATCATACTACATTATTATAACATGCGCTTTAGCAGAAAAAAATAAAGCTTACCTGGTCGGTACAAATTTTAGACCAGGTGCTCATTGCGTACCCTGTCAGCCAGCTCGTCGATTTTGCGAAGCCGGTGATTGACCCCCGATTTGCTGACGCCGCCCTTGAGCATTTCGCCAACTTCCTTGAGGTTCATATCGGGATGGGCCAGACGAATCTCTGCTACTTCACGCAGCTTGTCCGGCAGCTGTTCCAGTCCCAGATGACGCTGGATCAGACGGATATTATCGATCTGGCGCACTGCAGCGCCGATCGTTTTGTTCAGATTGGCGGTCTCGCAGTTGACGATCCGATTCACGGAGTTACGCATATCCCGCATAATTCGGACATCCTCAAACTTGAACAGCGCCTGATGTGCACCAATGATGCTGAGGAACTCGATAATTTTCTCGCCCTCTTTGATATATAAAATAAAGCCTTTTTTACGCTCGATACAGCGCGCATTCAGCTCGAATTCATTCGCCAGATCAACCAGGGCCTGACACTGCTCCTCATACATCGAAGCAATTTCCAGATGATACGATGATCCTTCCGGATTGTTAACCGACCCTCCAGCCATAAAAGCGCCACGCAGATAAGCCCGTTTACAGCAAGTTTTGCTAACCATATCCTTGTTGATACCCGGGGTAAACATAAAACCTTCCGAGACGATTGTGAGCTTGCTCAGAATCGCCTGAACACCGGCAGGGATACGAACGATATATACGTTATTCTTTTTGAGCCGCATTTTTTTGCGCACAAGAAGCTCGGTATGCACAGCAAAATGCTTTTTGATCAGGGAATAAATCCGTCTTGCGATTGCGGCATTTTCGGTGGAAATATCCAGTATCACTTTTTTATTGGATACCTGGACCGATCCGTTCATCCGGATCAGCGCCGCCAGCTCCGCCAATTCACAGCAGTCGTCGGCTTCAACCATCGTTAGTTCCTTTTTCGTTTGCGCCGCAAATGACAATGGACTCACCCTTTCGCTAAAATATGTTTCTTCACCTGCTCATAAATATGATGGCTCAGCTGTTCTGCATCATGACGCAGATAGGTGCCATACATGACCAGTTTATCCGCAATAATTTTGTATCCCATACTTTCAACCTTGTCGGCATCCAGCTTGACCGGCTTGGCGCCTTTTTCGGCATAGCGATTTTGCACTTTGACCGGAATTGGCTCGTTGTTGACGAGTACATAGTCGAACAACCGGTGGCCGACATGCTCATAGATCGCTTCCAGATGATCACTGACCGTGTAGTTATCCGTCTCTCCCGGCTGGGTCATGACATTGCAGACGAATAATCGAGGAGCCCGCGAGGTCAGAATCGCCTCTACCAGCTTGGGCACGAGCAGATTCGGCAGCAGGCTGGTATACAGACTGCCCGGACCGATCAGAATAGCGTCAGCCTCCTGAATCGCACGTACTGCCTCTGGCAACGGCTCCACGTGGTCCGGTTCAAGAAAAATACGTTTGATCCGCTTGCCCGCTTCGGGGATCTTCGATTCCCCGGTGACAATCGTTCCGTCTTCCATCTCCGCATGCAGGATGACGGCCTGCTCGGCTGCCGGCAGAACCGCGCCTCTGACCGCAAATACACGGCTCAGTTCCCGCACTGCCGTAACAAAGTCTCCAGATATATCTGTCATTGCCGCGAGGATCAGATTACCGAGACTGTGACCAGCCAATCCTTCTCCTTTTTGAAACCGGTACTTGAGCATTTCCGACATCAGCGGCTCCACATCCGCCAGCGCAGTGAGCACGTTGCGTATATCTCCCGGCGGCGGCATCTTCAGCTCATCTCTCAGAATACCGGAGCTTCCTCCATCATCCGCTACGGTTACGATAGCGGTTATGTCGATCGGCTTCTCTTTGAGACCTCTGAGCATAACGGACAGACCGGTACCGCCCCCCATAACTACAATACGGGGACGAAGCACCGGCAGGCCCGGTTGTGAAATTGACATATGTTCCACTCCTTAATGCCGATCACGATCAGCATCACGATGACTGACACGAACGGTTTCTGTCTCACTCGCTCCCAGCATACGGCCGAGATATTCGGAAATGGCTACAGAGCGATGTTTGCCCCCTGTACAGCCGATACCGATAATAACCTGGCTTTTGCCCTCATTGCGATATTGAGGAATGAGAAAATGCAGCATATCCAGCAGTTTGGTCAGAAACGCCTGGGTCTCCGGCCATTTCATTACGTATTCATACACGTCACTGTCCTGACCGGTATGCGGCCTCAGATGGTCCACATAGTGAGGGTTGGGCAGAAAACGAACATCAAAAATCAGATCTGCATCGATAGGAATACCATATTTAAATCCGAATGAAGTGACATTGACCGATAACCGGTTGCTCTCCAGATGAGAGAAACGGGAAATAATTTTCTCTTTGAGTTTGGCAGGCTTGCTGGTACTCGTATCGATCACCTGGGTCGCCGAGGTTTTCAGCTCATCCAGCATTTTGCGTTCCAGACGAATACCGTCCAGCGGCATGCCATCCGGTGCAAGCGGGTGCCGGCGCCGACTTTCCTTGTAGCGCTGAACCAGTACAGCATCACTGGCATCCAGGAACAGAATCTCCGTATGGATTGTATAATGATTTTTCATGTAGCTCAGGGACTCGGAAAGGGCAGGGAAAAATTCACGACCACGCAGGTCGATTACGAGTGCCACTTTGCCGATTTTACCGTTCGACTGTTCGATCAGCTCGGCAAATTTGGGAATTAGAACGGGCGGCAGATTGTCCACACAGAAAAAGCCAAGATCCTCCAGGCTTTGTACTGCAATGGTCTTGCCCGCACCGGACATTCCTGTAATGATAACCATGGTTGATGTCGATGAATTTTCAGTATTGCTCATTCGTAAGTCCCCTCCCTGTTTAGATACTGTTCTCCGATTCGTTCACACTACTGCAAAATGGCATATATCAAATAGTCAGGATACGGTTTAGCGCAGCAGCAGACCTGCGGCGCCTACGATACCTGCATCATTGCCCAGCTTGGCAGGAATAATCTCTACGCCCTGCTGCAGCGGCGCAGGTGTACATTCCATAAATACTTCGCGGATCTTGCTGAACAGAATGTCTCCGGCTTTGGAGACGCCTCCACCTACAATAAAACGCTCCGGATTCAGTGTCGCTGCTACGGATGCCATCGATTTGCCCAGATAAAAGGCTGCACGGTTGACGATCCGGATGCTCACTTCATCACCAGCTTTGGCTGCATCAAAAATATCCTTGGCTGTAATCTTGCTTTCGATCATAGAAAGGCTGGTAGCATCGCCGCGCTCTACCGCTTCTACTGCCATACGGATAATGCCCGTAGCAGAAGATACCGTCTCCAGACAGCCCATTTTGCCGCAGCCGCACTGAATAGCTTCTAGATCAGGTACGACAGAGATATGGCCAATTTCGCCAGCGAGTCCGGCAAAGCCCTGATAGATTTTGCCGTTAATAATAATACCGCCGCCTACACCCGTACCGAGTGTATAGCAGACGCAATCGGTTACACCTTTGCCCGCACCGCTCCAGGCTTCGCCCAGGGCAGCTACATTGGCATCGTTATCGATAACGATCGTTTTACCGATACGTTCTTCCAGGATCGCGCGGATCGGTACATTGCGGAAACCAATATTCGGCGCCAGCAGGATTACACCGGCACGCAGATCCGTAAATCCGGCTACACCCGCTCCTACTCCAACCAGCTGGTCCCAGGTATAAGGTGATTGCTCCACAATAAGACGTACATACTTCTCGATATTTTCGATTACTGCATCGGTTCCTTTTTCCTTTTCGGTAGGTCCCTCGTACGTATGAAGCAGTTCACCTTCCTGGTTGCAAATCCCAACCTTGATTGCAGTACCGCCAAGATCGACGCCGACATAAATTTTCTCAGACATATGACCGATCCACCTTTTCTACTCGAAATTTAATATATATCGATACGCACTTTCTCTGCATCGTCTCATCCGCATCCATTGTAGTGAATTATTCAGACCGGTATACATGAATGAGCAGAATCATGACGCTCCACTCCTATTGTATCACTTCCACTGCTGCAAAGATTGGACAAAATGCGATTATACACTAATTTATAGTACGGAAATGCACTGTTCTTCTTGTAAAAAAGCGATATGATACCGTGCTCGCTCCCTTGGGGAGAAGCCCTGTTTCAACACAAACGTTCGTATCCAACTATAAGCGAATGGACTGATCAGGTCAAGCGGTACCCGCGGGTCTGTTGTCTTGAACCTGTCCGCTAAAAAAGGAGCCGTAACGGCTCCCTTTCTACTTCTATATCTATTACTTGTCGAGCGCTTCGCTCCAGTCGTGGATCATATGACCTTCCAGATATTTCTCACAGTCCATGGCAGCCATACAGCCACTTCCTGCTGCTGTAATCGCCTGACGATAACGTGTATCCTGCACATCTCCGCAAGCGAATACGCCCGGAATATTGGTTTCTGTTGTACCCGGCGTTACCAGTACATAGCCGTGGCCATCCAGATGCACATGATCTTTGAGGAAATCGGTATTCGGTGTATGGCCGATCGCCACGAATACACCATCCGCTTCGATCAGTTCTTCCTGACCGGTCTCATTATTCAGCACTTTCAGTCCTTTGACACCCATATCACCAGCTACGACTTCAACCGGCTTGCGGTTTAGTGCCCAGCTGATTTTTGGATTATCTTTGGCACGATCCTGCATGATTTTGGAAGCGCGCAGCTCTTCACGGCGATTCACTACAGTTACATCTGTAGCAAAACGGGTCAGGAAACTTGCTTCTTCCATCGCGGAATCGCCGCCACCGACCACGATAATCTTTTTGTTACGGAAAAAGAAGCCGTCGCAGGTCGCGCATGTACTTACGCCGCGTCCCACATTGTCCTGCTCACCCGGAATTCCCAGGTAACGGGCAGAAGCACCGGTAGAAATAATCACGCTTTCCGCTTCCAGTTCTCCCATGCCTTCGACTTTAATTTTGAACGGACGCTGGGAAAAGTCGACCTGTTCTACCCAGCCAGACTTGAACTCCGCTCCAAAGCGCTCGGCCTGCTTGCGCATATTATCCATCAGTTCCGGTCCCATAATACCTTCAGGGAAGCCCGGGAAGTTCTCGATTTCGGTAGTTGTGGTCAGCTGACCACCCGGCTGCAGTCCTTCGATAATCAGCGGCTGCATATTTGCACGCGCCAGATAGATTGCTGCCGTAAGGCCCGCAGGCCCGGTTCCGATAATAATTGATTTGTACATACTCCCAACTACCTCCTTGTAATGAATGAACACCTGTCCATCACAGCTGTCATTTATGATCCCTGCGTACTCTTTGCCTGCGCATAGCGTACTTTTTGCTGTACATTGCATACCCTGCTGATCCGGCGGGCGTATCTGCTAATAATGGATACAGATACGCCATAACGCTGGGCCACCTCATCATATGTGAGTGGGAGACGATGTATGCGGGCTACCAGATACTCCAGCGCCGCTGCCCAGCCTTCCGGATGATGCAGCAGCGGGAGTTCGGGATAGACCCTTTTTATAAATTCAATCCATAGTGCTTCCACATCACGATTGAATCCGGAGTCATACCGTTTATGCGGCTGTACGGTCACTTGCTCAATAATCTGCTGCCAGCGTTCATCCCAGAGCGGCAGACTCATGCGCGCCGTCTCAATATCGTCGATCAACTCATCCGGCGAGAGAGACTGGTTGGCAGCCCACTGCCGCAGCAGACGTTCTGCCGCATGTTGCAGCTCTTCGGAAATTAACGGGCGGTTCACATACTGTCGCAGCACCGTATGTACTTCATGATTTCCATCGAGCACATAGGACTGGAGCGCATGCAGCTGCTCGTTCTCGCTGCCATGACGCAGAATATGCAGAAATTGTGCTGCATCCGACTCTAATGATTGGCTGCCTGGCTGCTCTCTGGTATAGAAGTACGACATCTTTTGTACTCCATACCGATAGGAAGGTGTCATTTCTCCCTGACGCAGTTCGTGCAGATGGGCCAGGTAAAATGCAGGTACCTCAGCATCTGGTTCAAAACGCAAAATACGCTTCCACAGCTTCTCTGCTTCATCATATTTACCCATATAACATGCTGCTGCCGCTGTATAATGATACATTTCCCAATGATTCATCAAATCATCATGTCGCAGCAGCCTTCGAAAATGATAATAAGCATACTGGTGTTCACCCAGCATAGCCATCGTCGTTGCCAGCTTGAGCTGATGCTCCTGATGCAGCGGTGTTACCCGGCGCAGCTGCTCCAGCTGATGCTCCAGGGCAGGATCTTCATCATAATGACTCAGAATAGCCTGATTGCACAGCGCATGCAGATTGCTCGGATCGTACTTCAGCACTTCGCCGACCTGTTCGGCAGCCAGCTCCAGCATTCCCTGCTGATAGTAGGCGACAGCCAGATTATTGCGTGCTGCCGACAGATCCGGCTGTTCGTGAATAAGCTGCCGGAGCAGCGTACAGGCCGCTTCCACTTCGCCCTGCTCCAGCAGCTCGCGCGCTTGATCCTGACGGTCCATTTCGGGAGCCGCCGCAGCGGGAGCAGGGCTGCTGCCGGACGGACGCTTCATTTCATGACGGATCAGATCCATCATTTCTTCGGCTTCACTGGCAAACTGTCCGTAGCGATCCTGCTCTAGATAAATGAGCAGCTCCTGCTCGGCCTGTTCAAACTGCTCCATATTGGCATAGTTATTTGCTTTATAAAAATGACACTCGACCATCAAAGGGTCCACGGTGTCCATAATAGTCTGCAGCACCTGATTGGAAGCTTCATACTTGCCCATCTCCGATAATATGCCTGCCATATTGCAATGATTCACAGGATTATCAGGCTCGTACTCCACAGCCTTTTCAAAATATTTCAATGCCTTGTCGTAACGATAATGGTCTAATGAGCGAACGGCCCTTTCAAAAAAGAAGTTCGCATCCAGCTTAAGCGTAATGACTTTTCGTTCGGTATCTTCGACTTTTCGCTTGTATTCATTCACCGGACCAAGGCACCTCCTTTATTACTTTCCACCTACAAAAATATAGTTATCGACGAAAAACATCATCCAACAGTATATCATATCCTGCGCTTCTGCTAAAGCCACATCCTAAAATGCCGCTTCCCCATCTATTTCGAATTAAATACCTACATCACTGAACATGGTAGCGATAGAACCGCCTTCCATAATAATGCGCACAGCGTGCGCCAGCATTGGCGATACGGACAATACGGTCAGCCGGTCCAGATGGCCTGGCGGCAGACTGATCGAATCCGTCACAATCAGCTCGCGGATATACGGGTGATCCAGACGCTGCAATGCAGCACCGGAAAATAAACCGTGGGTTGCGCAAACGATTGCTTCGCGAGCCCCACGTTCTTTCAAACTTTCAACCACATTGACGATGGTCGTACCGGTATCGATCAGATCCTCGATAATAATCGGAGTCTTGCCTTCCACATCGCCAATTACATGGGTAATGACTGATTCGTTATGGGCAGGTCTTTTTTTGATCATCATGGCAAATGGCGTATCCAGACGATTGGCCAGTTTTTCGGCCATATAGGCACGTCCGGCATCCGGCGACACCACAACTGCATCTTCTATTTGTTTATCACGTAAATACCCGCTGATCAGATCAAGCGCTGTCAAATGATCCACCGGTATATTAAAGAAGCCCTGAATGGCCGAAGCATGCAAATCAATCGTAATGATCCGGTCTGCGCCAACCGTCGTGAGTACATCGGCGACCATTTTGGCGGAGATCGGTTCCCGCGGTGCGGACTTGCGCTCCTGACGGGCATATCCGTAATACGGGATAATCAGGTTGATCGTTCCTGCCGAAGCTCTTTTGGCTGCATCAATCATAACCATTAATTCCACAAACAATTCATTGATCGGATGAGACAGCGACTGGACCAGAAATACATCCATATTACGAATCGATTCCTCGTAATGTACATAGGTCTCTCCACTTTTGAACTGGGACAACTTGATTTTACCAAGCGGTACACCCAGACGTTCTGCAATCTGTGCACTCAGCTCGGGACTTGATGATCCCGAAAATATACGCATTTTTTCCTTCATGGGCCCTCCTGTAGATAGCCTGCTGACTTTACTTTATTTTAGCTTGCTTTGAGCCGATATCATAGACAATTCTGTATTTATCTTATGAATATAACATGATAGATAATGTCGTTATAGCACGGTTTACAGAATATTATGTTGAAATTTTCATAAAATTTTCTTGACCAAACTAGTTCGGCGCCGTACAATTATCTTCATTGAAGACTTCAGAAAGGTGAGTAAAATGCCGAATATAGATTCATCAGGCTCCAAATGCAGTACGCTGAACGAGTTGGATCGGCTCAGTGAGCTGGCGCCTTTGTTTCCCCAGATTAATGTCGAATGCATGTTGACCTCTCTGCTATTGGTACGCACTTCCCATGATTTGTACAACCAATCCGCTTCTCTGCTGACGGAACGCGGAATATCACAGGGCAAAATGCGTATTCTGACCTCTCTGTTGCTGCGCAAAAAACCACTGCTTCCTTCTGAACTGGCGAAATCTGCCGGTGTCACACGCTCCACCATGACCGGACTGATCAATGGCCTGGAAAAAGACGGCTTGATCCGGCGCGGAGCTCATGAAGACCGTCGTATGACAGCTATTCACTTAACTGAAGAAGGCGAGACGCTATTAATGACTACATTGCCCGAATATGCCCGTGTGGTCACTTCAGTCATGTCTCAATTGACGGAAGAGGAACGGGGAATGTTGCAGCAGTTATTGTACAAACTCCGTACTGGCATTGAACTTAACGAGTAATTCAGCTTTTTTTGCATTAATTGTTCGGCGCCGTACTATTTGGCGGCTAATAATATATTTTTTATTTAAATGCCTTTAGGGCATGTATGTATTGATTTTATCAGATAGGAGAGCATATCAAAGTGAAAATTGTAAAACTTATTCCGATTATTCTTTTAATCGTTGCGTTGGGGGTTGGAGGTACGCTGCTTGCCATGCACGGCAAGGATGCAGTATCCATGGCTGCCATGAAAAAAGAAGGCGTGCTGACGATCGATACCGTGAACAGCTCCTTTGAAGGACAGTCCGGCAAAATCAGTGCTGTCAAAGTCAAAGAAGAACAGCATGTCAAAAAAGGACAGACGCTGCTCGTGCTGGATACTCGTGATATCGATCTGCAGATCAAGGGTGTCAAAGAGCAAATGGCCCAAATCGATGTTCAGATCAGCCAGGCTCAGAGCAGTCTGACCAGTCAGGCGCACAAGCTCGCTGAGCAAAAAGCCAATGCCGAACTGAATATCAAAGCTGCCCAGGTAGCCGAACAAAAAGTATTGACCGGCGCACGTCCGGAAGATATCCGCAGCCAGGAAATCGCCGTGGATTCTGCCAAAAAATCGGTTGAAGTTGCCAACAATGGTGTAACTTCTGCACAGACAGCCGTGGAAGCCGCCCAGCAAACACTGGATTATGCCAAAACCAGCTATGACCGTGCCAAAGCTTTGTTTGATAACGGTCTGGGTACACAAGCCAGCCTGGATACTGCACAAAACAGTGTCGACAATGCAACCAAACAGGTGCAAAGTGCACAGGATCAACTGAACTCTGCCATGAAGCAGGTAGAGGTTGCCAGCAATCAGGTGAGCACCCAGGAAAATGCTCTGCAAAAGCTCAAAAACGGTGCAACTGCCGAAGAACGCCAGCAAGCCCATGTTCAACTGGAACAGGCTCAACAGGCGCTGAAGCAGATCGAACAAGGGCAGGAAGATATCGATAACGGCAAGTACAATATCGAACTGCTGCAAAAACAAAAAGATTCTCTCAAAGTAACACTCGATGGCTATGAAGTTCAAAAAGGCCGCCGCATTCTGACCGCAGCTGCCGACGGCAAAGTAACCCGTGTCGTACCAAAAGTAGGCGAAAACGTATCTGCCGGTACACCGGTTGTCGTGATTGAGACGGGTAAACTGTACTATGACCTGTATGTGGGCGAAGAGAATATCAAATCCTTCCAGGCAGGTGCCAAAGTATCGACCGACGTTATCTCTCTTGGCAAAAATGTTCAGGGTACTGTACGCTACATCACTTCTGCGCCGCAATATGCCGCTCTGCGCATGAGCCGTGAAAAAGGTCAGTCCGATACGACTTCCTTTATCGTACGTGTAGATGTGAAACGTACCTCTGACTTGCTGCCGGGAATGACGGTGGAGGTTCCGACCAATGAAAGCCATAATTGATGAATTCAAGCATATACTGAACGGCAAGTTCATTTTTATTATCCTGATTGCGCCGCTGATCATCTCAGCGGCCTTCGGGTATGTATTTAAAAACAATCAGCTGAATGAAGCTCCTGTAGCCGTAGTCGATATGGATCACAGTGACTATAGCCAGCAGCTGATCCAGAAGCTGGATGCCGATCAGTATATCAATATTAGCTACATTACCTATAACTACATGGAGCCCAACAGCTTTATGTACAATGAAGAGTATTTTGGCGTTATTTATTTGCCAGCCGGGCTTGAGAAAGCTCATGCCCAGGGTGCGCAGACGAATATCGGACTATATGTGGATACTTCACTATCTACAGCTACCACCTATCTGCGTAACGGGGTGACCGAAGTAATCGCCGCCGAGAATGCTTCTGCTGCCGCCAACAAACTGGTAGCGATGGGCGTTAGTTCGGCACAGGCGACCAACTTTACGACCGGTCTGAATCTACAGACGCGTCTGCTCTATAACCCGACCAACAATATGCTGATGAGTTCGGTTATCGGCTTTGTAAATACGGTGTTCCTGTCTATTCTTGGTGGAGCAACGCTGACGATTATACCGCGTCTACGTGAGCAGGGATTGCTCAAGGACATGCTGCGTCGTCCACTCAGTCTGGTGCTGCGTATTCTGCCGTATTCCATTATTGCGACTTGTTCCATGTATCTGGTTATGGGCTGTCTCAAACAGGTAGGCGGTCTGCGCTTTGAAGCGAACGTATATCAGCTGTGGATTCCTTTCCTGATGTATGCCATCGCGCTGTCCCTGCTCTGTATGATGATAGGCTGGAGTGCATCCAGTCCAGCCAAAGCGGCTGGCCGGATCACCATGATCCTGCTGCCATCCTTTATCCTGAGTGGTGCACAGCTGCCGGTAGCCCTGCTGCCGCCAATTTTGCAAAATGTCAGTCATGCCCTGCCGCTGTCCTGGCATTTTAAATTCCTGCGCGGTCTGGGATTCCGCGGCGGTGACCTGCACTACTTTATGCAGGAAATCGGTGGATTCCTGATCCTGATTACCTGTATTCTCGTTGTGATCTTCCTGCTGATGCTGAATGAAATGCGCAAGATTCGCAAAGCCGAAAAAGAAGGATTGCTGCATCCGGATGAGATTGACTCTACAGAGACGGTCATTACTTCTGATTCTGATTCTGATTCGGCGCTTATTCTGCCGAAGGGCGACAAGCAGGCGGGTCCAAGTCACAGCTAAGCTGGAACAGCCATTGCAATCAAGGGATGGATCAAGCATCCAACAATCGATCCTACATCCGAATAGGATCGAGTCGAACCACATATATCCAAAAAGCCCACTGGCCTGTTTACATGGTCAGTGGGCTTTTCGTTTTGGAAATACGTCTTCTGCATGAATGAAGATTCTGTACGGGATAGAGTGAATAATAAGCTGTTATACAGAAGCAGGCTTGCGTCTTTCTCTATACCGTTTATTATTTCATTTCCAAATAAAAAATAAACTTGTGGAATCCGGATAGTTAGTCATTCAGCGGTACCATCGTGCGCTGACGATGCTCGAAAGTGGCCACTTCCTGCACACCCAGCTCGGTCAGCAGCGCTCTTGCTTCATCCAGATGATCGCTCAGTTTCCGCGGATCATGAGCATCCGAGCCAAGCGTCAGCGGGATATCCCAGGCGATAGCCTGTTCCACGATACGACGGGAAGGGAAGATTTCCTTGCACACTTTGGACAGACCGGAGGAATTCAGCTCCATGACCATATCGGCTTTTTTGACAGCCTGCAGGGCTGCATTTTCCAGAGCAATGCGCTCTTCGGCCTGCTCTGGCTCCGGAATATAGCCAAATCGCTTGATCACATCCAGATGACCGGCGATATCATAAAAGCCGGTTGCGGCGGCTTTCTGTACAGCCTCATAGTACTGACGGTATACGTCCAATACCTGTTTGCCTTCCCAGTTATGCGTCTGCCGATGATCCGAGATATCCCATTCTCCGAGGAAATGCACAGAACCGATAATATAATCGAAAGGATAACTGTCCAGGATTTTGCCAATCACTTCCTCATAGCCTTCGATATAATCGGCTTCCAGTCCTACACGGATAGATATCTGATCCCGGTATTTCTCTTTGAGCATCAGACACTCTTCCACATAGCGGGGCAGTTCTTCCATCGGCATTGCCATTTCCGGATAATAGGTGGCCGGGTCCACATGGATCAGCGGCAGATGGTCAGATAATCCCAGCTGCGATAAGCCCAATTGTATCCCCCGCTGTACATATTCCTCTAGCTCACCGATAGCATGACCACACCGGACATGATGCGTATGATAGTCAATCAGCATCGCCGCTTCCTCCTTTACAGCAGATTAGTCTTTGCGCGGACGCTCATGACGGCGATCCAGCTCGGCCAGCACATCATCCAGCGGCACTTTGCGTTCCTGCAGCAGCACGAGCAAGTGATAGATCAGATCGCTCACTTCGTAGCGCAGTTCTTCGTTATCTCCATTTTTAGCAGCGATAATCGTCTCGGCGGTTTCTTCACCGACTTTTTTCAGGATCTTGTCGATTCCTTTCTCGAACAGATACGTGGTATAAGCACCCTCCGGACGTTCACGCTCGCGATCAGCGATCATCTGCTCCAGTTCAGCCAGTATAGCGAACCGGTCTTTGCCAGCGGCTGTACCTGATGTATCGTTATTAGTATCGACCGTATTATTTTGAAAAGTTGGCTGGTTGTCCACTGTATTCACCTCATTATAAAAGCAGCTTATTCTGCCTGTATGGCAGGCTGGTCCATTTACTTCTACTAATAACAGCAGCGTATCTCCATCACAATCGTAATACAGTGACTGGATACGCTGTGTATTGCCTGACGTTCCACCTTTGTGCCAGTATTCCTGGCGGGACCGGCTCCAGAACCAGGTCTCACCGGTATCCAGGGAACGGCGCAGTGATTCTGCATTCATGTAGGCCATCATGAGCACATTTTTGCTGGTGGCATCCTGCACAATCGCAGGTACGAGCCCGTTATGATCCCATGTAATGGCTGTTGTCAGCTCTTCAAAAGAGAGCGACTGATGAATCATCTCCGATTGCAGCTGATCATTACTCAACGAATTTCCACTCCTTCGGCTTTCAATTCCGTTTTGAGCGCTGGAATCGAAATCTCTTTGTAATGGAAAATCGTTGCGGCCAGACCTGCATCGGCATTTGCCTGATCGAACACATCATAAAAATGCTCCGGTTTGCCGGCTCCACCAGATGCAATCACCGGAATATGGATCGCTTCGCAGACCGCTTTGGTCAGCGGCAGATCGAATCCATCCTTGGTTCCATCGGCATCCATGCTCGTAAGCAGAATTTCACCAGCTCCGCGCTGCTCGGCTTCACGAACCCATTCCAGTGCTTTCATACCGGTCGGTTTGCGGCCTCCGTGTGTGTAGACTTCCCAGTCATTCCATTCTGCATTGAACTTGGCATCGACTGCTACGACGATACACTGGGCACCAAAACGCTGCGAGCCTTCATTAATTAGCTGCGGATTCAGCACGGCGGCTGTATTGATACCGATCTTGTCGGCACCGGCGCGCAGGATTTTTTTCATATCCTCTACCGAGGAGATCCCCCCGCCGACTGTAAACGGAATCGAGATTTCTCCGGCTGTGCGGCGCACCACATCCACCATCGTCTCCCGACCTTCTACCGAAGCCGAGATATCCAGAAAGACCAGTTCATCTGCACCTTCACGGTCGTACAGCGCCGCCAGTTCTACCGGATCGCCGGCATCCCGCAGATTCACAAAATTCACACCTTTGACGACCCGTCCTTCTTTGACATCCAGACACGGGATAATACGCTTTGCGAGCATGAGCTGCCCCTCCTTTACCGGATCGTCTGCAGCGCCTGCTTCAGATCGATTTTGCCTGTATAAATGGCTTTGCCTACAATTGCACCGCTAATTCCTTGCTCGCGATACTCTGCCAGCTTCACCAGATCATCCAGCACCGTTACACCGCCGGAAGCGATGACCTGCTTGCCGGATGCCTGTGCTATCGCTGCAATCGCTTCGATATTGGGTCCCTGCATCATCCCGTCACGGGAAATATCGGTGAAAATAAACGTCTCTGCTCCCTTGGCAGCCAGTTGGATCGCCAATTCCTCGGCTTTGACTTCGGAAGTCTCCAGCCAGCCGCGGGTCGCTACATAGCCATTACGCGCATCGATCCCGATCGCTACCTGACTGCCGTAAGTCGCCAGCACAGACTCTGTAAATTCACGATTTTCAATCGCTGCCGTGCCGATAATTACGCGGCTGACGCCCAGTTCCAGCAGCTTCTCTACATCTTGCAGTGTACGTAACCCGCCACCAACCTGTACAGGTACTTCTACCTGCCGGGCAATACGTCCGATCAGCTCATGATTGACCGGATGACCGGCTTTGGCGCCGTCCAGATCGACCAGATGTACATAACCAGCTCCCTGTGCAGCAAAGTCTGCCGCTACTGCCGCCGGATCTTCATTGTATACCGTTTCCTGATTATAATCGCCTTGGATCAGGCGTACACAGCGGCCGCCGCGAATATCGATAGCTGGATAAATGGTGAAAGAAGACAATATAGTTCCCCCTCGTTCGATAGAATAAATATGATTACTGGCTCTCTGTGTGATTAATAACGATATCTGCCGGACGATCTAACCGCTCTCCGGTCGACAGGGCGAGGAAGTTGCGCAGCAGCAATCTGCCCAGCTCTCCGCTCTTTTCCGGATGAAACTGCATTCCATATACATTATCCCGGCCTACAATAGCGGTAACCGGCTGTCCATAATCTGCCACGGCAATGAGATCCTCCGGACGATCCGGCTGTACATAATAAGAATGGACAAAGTATACATGTCCTTCATACAGATCACGTACCAGCGGATCTTCGGGACGCTGATACTCCAGCTTATTCCAGCCCATATGCGGAATCTTGTAATCGCCTTCCGGGAAGCGCACGACCCGACCCGGCAAAATATCCAGACCGCGATGAACTCCGTACTCTTCGCCTTCGCTGAACAGCAGCTGCATACCCAGACAGATGCCCAGCAGCGGCTTGCCGCTATCGGCCACTTCCTGCACGATATGATCCATTCCACCCTCGCGGATATGATTCATCGCATCGCCAAATGCACCTACGCCAGGCAGTATCACTCCCTCGGCTGCAAAGATCTCATCCTTATCGCCTGTGATGACATATTCATAGCCGAGACGTTCGATTGCTTTGCTGACGCTGTGCAGATTGCCGATGCCATAATCTACAATCGCAATCGCCATCGGTTACAGCACTCCCTTCGTCGAAGGTACCCCTGTTACACGCGGATCTATAGACGTCGCTTCATCAATCGCACGTCCCAGTGCTTTGAAGACCGCTTCGATCATATGATGCGTATTCTGACCATAATGTACAATCACATGTAGGGTAATGCGTGCTTCAAGCGCCAATTTCCACAGAAACTCATGCACCAGCTCCACCTGGAAGCTACCCACCTGAGACGAAGGATATTCGGCCCGATATTCAAAATGCGGACGATTGCTCACATCGATCACCACTTGTGCCAGTGCCTCATCCATCGGTACAAATACACTCGCATACCGTTTGATCCCGCGCTTGTCTCCCAGCGCTTCACGCAGCGTCTGACCAAGGCAGATTCCGATATCCTCTACCGTATGGTGATCATCAATCTCGATATCGCCCTGTGCTTTGAGCTTGAGATCAAAATGTCCATGCTTGGTAAACAGATCCAGCATATGATTCAGAAAAGGCACATCCGTCTCGATCTCGGCCTGTCCTGTTCCGTCTACCTGAAAAGCCAACTGAATATTCGTCTCGTTCGTTTTGCGGCTCACTTCGGCCTGGCGTGTACTTTGATTCTCGGTTGACATATGAATTCTCCCCCTGGTCTCCTGCTATTTTATATATACGATATGATCCAAGACAGACGATAGGCTGCTGTCTCAGCTTCCTTCCTGTTCCAGCCGTACCTGAATCGCCCTTGCATGGCCTTCCAATCCTTCATGACGGGCCAGCTCCATAATAATATTGCCGTTTGTCAGCAGTGCTTCCTTGCTGTAATAGATCATGCTCGACTTTTTGATAAAATCGTCCACATCTACCGGCGAAGAGAAGCGGGCAGTCCCGTTGGTTGGAATAATATGATTCGGTCCGGCAAAATAATCGCCTACCGGCTCCGAGCTGTAATTACCGAGGAAAATAGCTCCTGCATTTTCGATCATGCCCAGCACATTCATCGGCTGATCGACCATGATCTCCAGATGCTCCGGCGCCAGTCGATTCACAATACGAATCCCTTCTGCAATATCCCGAGTGACAATAATAGCGCCATAATTTCGGATTGAAGCAGTCGCAATCTCTCTGCGCGGCAGGCTCTCCAACTGTCGCTCCACTTCGGCTGCCACAGCATCCGCCATCTCCTGGGAAGAAGTCACCAGAATCGCGGATGCCATCTCATCATGCTCGGCCTGGGACAATAGATCGGCTGCTACATAGACCGGATTCGCCAGATGATCGGCCAGTACGACGATTTCACTCGGACCCGCGATACTGTCGATATCGACCACACCGTATACTTCCCGCTTGGCGAGAGCTACATAGATATTGCCGGGACCGCATATTTTATCAACTGGCTCAATACTGTCCGTGCCATAGGCCAGCGCTGCTATCGCCTGAGCGCCGCCGATACGATAGATTTCCGTTACACCTGCTTCGGCTGCTGTGACCAGAATATACGGATCAATGCCTTCGGTCCCTCCTGTTGCTGGTGGTGTCACCATCACGATCTGCGGCACACCCGCTACCTGGGCAGGAATCACATTCATGAGTACCGAGGAAGGGTATGCTGCCTTGCCGCCTGGCACATACACGCCGACTCGCTGCAGGGGACGAATAATCTGCCCGAGCAGACTGCCATCAGGTTGCAGATCCATCCAGGAATTACGCTTCTGCTTCTGGTGAAACTGACGGATATTGTTTGCCGCCAGAGTAATCGCTGTAATAAAAGAAGGTTCTACCTGCGCGTAGGCTGCCTGCAGCTCTTCTTCGGTCACCCGCAGCTGGCTTGCTGTCAGCTCGACCCGGTCAAACTGAGCGGTATATTGCAGCAGTGCTGCATCTCCCTCCTGCTTCACACGCTGCACAATCTGTTGTACAGCAGCATTCTGCTCGGGCGAACCATATTCTACTTCACGCCGCAAATCAAATTCCTGTGCAGATACTATTTTCACAATATGCTCCCCCTTGCTTCATCCCTTGCTATGACTGCAGGTGCCCAAGCAGGCTTACCCGACCTGTTCTCTATGATTGGATCTCCTGAATCTCATTTGCTACAGATGGCTGAATGACCTTTTGCAGTTGATCACACAGCTGCTGGATTTCTTCACTTTTCATACGATAGCTTACCCGGTTGGCAATCAGCCGACTAGTGATACCGAATAGCTCCTCCATCTCGACCAGCCCATTCTCCCGCAAGGTCTGTCCGGTTTCTACCATATCGACGATCCGGTCAGCCAATCCGATCATGGGCGCCAATTCAATAGATCCGTTCAGCTTTATTACTTCAACCTGCTGTCCGCGTTCACGGAAATACTGGGAAGCTACATTCGGATACTTGGTCGCTACACGCTGCTGAATCCCCGGCTGCCAATCCGGCAAAGCGATTACCGACATCCGGCAGCGAGCGATACCCAGATCGAGCAGCTCATACACATCACGATTTTCTTCCATCAATACGTCCTTGCCGACAATACCGATATCTGCTACTCCATGCTCTACATAGATCGGTACATCGACCGGTTTGGCCAGAATGAACTCCATTTTTGCTTCCGGCAGTTCCACGATCAGCTTGCGCGATTCATCTACATCGGTCGGAATCGGAATACCCGCCTGCAGGAATAGCTGAGCTGCCTTTTTATAAATACGCCCTTTGGGCATGGCTACTTTCAGAATCTGACTCATAGGGTATGCATCTCCCTGTTCTAATTTGCAGTTCTTGATTCATATTACTGGCTCATTGCTTGGCTGCCCCTCGTAAAATGAACAACCTCTCCATAACGATCCGGAGAAAAGGAAATATCTGCTGCTTCTGCTGCATACTCCGTAACTACCATTTTCCCCTGCTGCCGCAAATTAGCTGCATGAGCAAAAGCTTCACGGCGGCTGGCTGCATCATAAGTGATCATCACCGGTTTGGCCGGTTGCGGTACGGGCAGATGCACACCATCCAGAATACGATTCGTTTTGAGTGCAAATCCGGTTGCTACTACAGCACGTCCAAACTGCGCCAGCAGGTTATCATATCGCCCGCCGCTGCAGATCGGTGATCCCAGTTCAGCCGCATACCCTTCGAATACCATGCCGGTGTAATACGAGAAGTTACCGATCATCGTTAGATCAATCATTACGTATTTCGAGATATCGTATGCTTCCAGCACTTCCCATACTTTGCACAGATGACGAATCGAAGCAGATGCCTGTTCATTGCTGCTGATCTCCAGTGCCTGCTGACAGATCTCTTCCGCTCCTCGTAGCCGCAGCAGTCCTTCCAGTTCACTGCGCTGCTCGGCAGACAGGCTAAAAGCAGCCAGCTGCTCCCGGAAGCCTACAAAATCACGGTTGAGCAGTCGATCCTTGAGCGCTTCCTGCTCGCGCACCTTGCCTGGTAATGCTTCTTCCAGCAGTCCGCTCAGAAAGCCGACATGACCAAGAGATATTTTAAAATTCTGCACCCCTGCTGCCTGCAGGCAAGCAATCGCGAGGGCAATCACCTCTGCATCCCCTTCCGGCGAATCCACGCCTACCAGCTCTGCTCCGGTCTGGAAAAACTCTGCTTCCCGTCCTGCTTCTTCTTCAATCGAGCGGAATACATTCGCATGATAAGCCAGTCGGATCGGCAGCTGCTCTTCTTTGAGCAAAGAGCCCATGACACGTGCGATCGGTGTTGTCATATCCGAGCGCAGTACCATTGTGGTACCACGGTTATTTAGCATTTTATATAATTTACGGTCCGAGGTCGAGCTGGCTACCCCTACCGTATCGTAATATTCGAGCGTTGGTGTAATGATCTGGCGATAGCCCCACTGGGACATCGATTGCAGCACATTTTCCTCAATATACCGCAGTTTGGACACGACATGCGGTAGATAATCACGCACACCTGTCGGTTTTTCGAATCCTTTTGGCTTGGACAAAACGGTCACCCCTGATCACACAATATTTTATCACATTAAAGTGGTACTTTGCTAATAAAGTAAAGGATATTTGATATATTACCACACCGTAACTGTACAGTCAATTGACATCCATTTCTCGATATAGCTTCTATCGTGCTTCCTTTGTGCTTTTATATCTGTCTCTTTATCTGCTTCATTTGTATGCTATTTTTTCAGCCAACAGATGCTTTCATCCAACTGCTTCACAGGCTCTTCTGTTCGCTTATAGCCTTTTCGATTGCTCTCTATCCCAATTACCCACCGGGCAGTCATTCTCCTTCTTATTTCCCGGAAAATAAAATCCGGAAGCTATTCGCTATCCTTCTTTCCATTATGCTTGTTTCCAGCTATACAAAAAGGCCACCTGCATTAGAGGTGACCTTTTGGATTTATGAATACAAGCTATTGCCTGCGCTATTCCTGTTATGGACTGGTTCGCTGAACCGCATCCGTTTTACGCGTACGTTTGGTGCCATCGTTACTACCGCGTTTCTTTTTGGATAAGGATGACGGAACACTTCCCAGCAGTACCCACGAGAAAGGAACCCGTCTAAACATAATCTGAACAATAATGGAGGAGACTACCAAGGCAAAAATAAGACCTCCATAGATCCAGCAGAAATACGTAATCGTGCTCATCGAGAACTGATCCTGTGTTTCCCGGTAAAAGGCCAGCAGGAACGGATGAACCAGATATACCGCAAAGGATATCTCTCCCAGACGACGCAGAATTGCCAGCAGCCATGCCGGTGCACGACGCTGTAGAATAAAGGCACTGTGGAACAATACCAGAGAAGACAGCATCGTGTAGATATTCCACATGAACTCATACCAGAGCGAGTCCAGCCATTCATTGGTCAGACGTGCATCATACCAGATCTGCACATAGATCAGACCGGTGATCAGCCAGCTGACCCATAGGACAATCGTGCTGATCTTCTGGATACGGCGCATTTCGCTCCATTTACTCATCACCCAGGAACGGAAAGGCTTGAAGTAGATCGCTACGAAAGCACCCATCAGATAATAAGCAAAATACGACAGCGCAATGCTGCCCTTACTCGCATAATGCAGATCGTATTTATTCCATAATACCCATCCCCACTGAATGGCCAGACCAATCGGTAGCGCCCAACGTGCAATCCAGCGCTGACTTTTGAGTAGCGCCAACATGAGCGGGAACAGAATATAGAACTGCACACTGATAAATACAAAGTACAGATGCGTCCAGGCCGAGCCGTGGAAAATGGCATGAACATAGTCACCGAGCAATACACCGATCGGTTCATCAAATCGATCATTATTATACAGCTTATACAGGAAATATAGTGCCGAGATCAAAATATACGGCAGCAAAATATACAACATTCGTTTTTTATAAAAACTGCCAATCAATTTACCTGTGAGCGGACGATCATAGTAATTATAAAACAATACAAAGCTGCTCAAGAAAATAAACGAAGGCGTACCGTACTTGAAGAAAAGATTCAGAAAGTTAAATACATAATACAGCGAGGTGCTCACGGCTTCTATCGTCGCATTGGACGTGGAATGCACATGCAGCACACCTATAATAGCAATAGCCCGAAAGAAATCAAGCTGTGGCAGCCGCTCTTTCTTAATTGGATTCAATGTTAAAGCATCTCCTTACAATTGAAATGGTACAACAGATGGTTGGCTTTTCTATTCCCGGGCTTGTCCATTCGCCCCATATAGCCACCATGTATGCACCATTCTCATTCTCACATTCAGAATATTGCCTATATCTATTCCTTGTTTATTCTGAATGGGTTTACCTTTTTGTTTCAGGGTCTGGAAGAGGTTCGGTTAATATTACATCATTAACATTACCCAACATTTCCGGATTTTTCCGTGATAATACGCGCAAAGGATTGCCGCCGACAAATGTACCGGCAGCTACATCTTTATGTACCACTGAACCTGCCGCCACAATAGCTCCATCTCCAATCGTGACTCCCGGCAGGATCGTACTATTGGCACCAATCATCACTTCATCGCCAATCACTACATCACCCAGACGGTATTCACGAATCAGATATTCATGAGCAAGGATCGTTGTATTATAGCCAATAACCGTATTTTTGCCGATCTTGATACGTTCGGGGAAAAACACATCGACCATGACCATTAATCCAAATGCCGTATCCTGGCCCACTTCCATACGGAGCAGATGACGATAAATCCAATTTTTCATTTCCAGAATCGGACAATATCGCGATATCTGTATAAAAACAAAATTGCGAACCCCTTTCCAGGGGCTCACCGTTTTATAGATTTGACGCAGCGCATTCCGATTGCCTTCCACGGGATAACGCTCTACTTTTCTCATCGGTCTACCGTATCCCCGAGTACCAGCTCATACAGATCGCTCATCGTATGCAGAATATAGGTAGGGTGATACTTGGACAGCTCCACTTCTCCCTTGAGTGACCAGGCAACAGCTGCCGAGCGTACACCTGCAGCTGCAGCAGACTGTAGATCCGCTGGACTGTCGCCAACCATCAATGTCTGTTCAGGCGAGGAGCCAAGTGCCTCCAGTGCTCTCTGAACAGGCTGTGCATCCGGTTTGGGACGCTCTACATCATCCAGCGTAATAATCACATCCATATACTGAGCCAATTCGAACAGCTCCAGTACACGGGTCGTGGTAGCACGGATTTTGGTCGTTACTACGCCCAGCTTGAATCCTTCTGCTTTGAGACGTGCCAGCACTTCATTTACTTCCGGAAAAGGAGCCACCATATCATCATGGTGCAGTGAGCTGTACTCGCGATAAGCAGCCACCAGTGCCGTTACATCCTCCAGACCGGAGAATGTACGCAGCTGCTGTTCCAGCGTCAGACCCATATGGGGAATAATTTGTTCCCGGGTAAGGGCAGCCGCTGGCTGTTGATTCATAATATGAAGAAATGAGGAGATAATCAGCTCATTCGTATTTACAATCGTACCATCCAGATCAAATAATATCGTATCCATCATTTTTGATTACTCCTTACGTTCAGGGTGCAGCTTTTCATGAGTATCAGACTCTGCTGTTTTATGAGTGCCTGCAGCAGCCGGATGCTCGGTATGGTGATTATCCGGTACAGGATCGTGGTGAGCCCCTTTGGTCGACAGAATCGGATCGCTATACAGTTCCTTCGACCAGCCTGCACGGCGGCGAATAATAATGATAACAATCGCAGCCACGATCAGTACGAGAGACAATAGCTGGGAGACGCGAATATTGCCGTATCCCGGTTCAATCGCTCCCTGTTCAAATCCAAACCAGGTCATCGGCGTCCATAGACTGTTGACGAATGAAGCCAGCCAGACCGGTCCATCAAAAGTAAGACTGTCAGTACGCAGTGCTTCGATAAAGAAGCGCCCAATACCATACCAGATAAAGTACGTCATAAAAATCTCACCGGCACGTACAAAATGACGACGGCGCAGCACAAAGATCAGCAGAATGCCGACCAGATTCCATAACGACTCATACAGGAATGTAGGATGATGGAACACACCATTTACATTCATCTGATTCACGATATAATCGGGCAGATGCAGATTACTGCGCAGGAAAGACTCATCGACAGGTCCGCCATACGCTTCCTGGTTTACAAAGTTCCCCCAACGACCAATCAACTGGCCTGCCAGCAAACCTGGCGCACAAATATCAGCAATCCGCCAGAAATTGTAGCCTTTATAACGTGTGTAGATCACACCACAAATGATGGCACCGATTAGTGCACCATAAATGGCAATGCCGCCATTCCAGATTTTGAACACATCTACAATGTTATCTTTGTAATCCGGCCAGCGAAAAGCAACATAATAGATCCTTGCGGCGATAATGGCGGACGGTACACCGAACAACACCAGATCCATAAAAAATTCCTGTGGAATCCCGAACCGGTTGCCTTCCCGCAGCGCCAGTACCAGACCCACCAGTGCACCGAGACCCAGGATCAGGCCGTACCAGTGCACCTCCAGTGGCCCAATTGCAAAAGCAATCGGATTAATTAACGATGTCCCCATGCATACCCTCTCCTTAATCCAATTCGTCGAGATCTTCGGCGATCGTCTCGGTCAATTTGTGCGTGAATTGGAGAGCTGCATTGTACCCCATACGCTTCAGGCGGAAGTTCATTGCCGCCACTTCGATAATAACAGCCAGGTTACGTCCCGGACGTACAGGGATGGTAACGAGCGGTACATCAGTATCGATGATCTGCGTTGTTTCTTCATCCAGACCGATACGATCATACTGCTTGTCCTGCTGCCAGGCTTCCAGACGTACAACGAGTGTGATACGTTTGTTATTGCGGATAGCACCTGCGCCAAACAGAGTCATCACGTTGATAATACCGACTCCGCGA
Organism: Paenibacillus bovis; assembly: GCF_001421015.2. Lineage (NCBI taxonomy): Bacteria > Bacillati > Bacillota > Bacilli > Caryophanales > Paenibacillaceae > Paenibacillus > Paenibacillus bovis. Next base: position 803,655 of record NZ_CP013023.1, on the reverse strand, counting down.
ATCTCCAGCAGATGGCGGATCAGCTCGGGAGCTGTACCATGCAGCTGATTGTCCGATGTCTGACGAATTTCTACCGCATCATCCGCGATCAGACGGTGTCCGCGCTTGACCAGCTCCAGCGCCGTTTCACTTTTACCGATACCGCTGCTGCCGGTAATTAGCATACCTACACCATATACGTCTACGAGTACACCGTGAATGGTTGCTGTAGGCGCGAGCTTTTTCTCCAGAAAGTTGGTAATGCGGCTGTGCATAATCGTGGTGGACAGATTGCTGCGCAGTACAGGCAGATTATGAGCATCACTGGCTTCTATCAGTTCCTCGGGTACTTCCAGACCGCGGGTAACAATAATACATGGCGTATCTTCATTACATAGCTTGCCCATGCGTTCCGCTTTTTCTTCGTGCGTCAGCATTTTGAAAAAAGCGAGTTCCGTTCTTCCTAGAATCTGTACGCGCTCTGTAGGATAGTATTCAAAATATCCTGCCATTTCCAAACCGGGCCGGTTCAGATCATCTACGGTAATGTTTCGTTTTAAGCCCTGTCCCCCGGATACAACCTCAAATTGGAACATCTGCACTAATTCCGAAACCTTCACATGTTTAGCCATACTGTTCTTCCTTTCCCTGAGTGGATCACTTGTCTCGTATTTGATTATGACCATAAATCGCAGTACATATTATTCCCAATGTACCAATGGTAATTGAAAACGTTAATGAAATCAATTATATCGGCAGATTCCCGGCTTTATTATGGCTATACATCATCATTCAGGACAAAGACCTCTCGTGGCAGGCAGAATATACAACTTTCTGACTTCTGACTTCTGACTAAGTGTATCTTTTAATTATGAACAGTCTATGATGAAATTCCTGTATCTGCTCTATTTTTTTCTATGTATGGGTCCATACTATTTTATAATATTCTAAATCAACCTCTTATACCGCTCTATTGAAAAACCCCATAATTCCCGTCACCTAAATATGGCTCCAATATCTGCAACCCACACCCACACCCACACCCACACCCACACCCACACCCACACCCACACCCACACCCACACCCACACCCACACCCACACCCACACCCACACCCACATAAATTCTGCTGCGGATTTCAACTTAATGCAAAAAAAGCTTACCGCACCTTTATACCAACAGGCACGATAAGCTTTTATCATATGAATCATCAGCCTACTGCTCACTAATGATCAAATTCATTTACATTAAATACAGTCCGTTACCGTGTACAATTATACAGTTGCTGGCGCTGTATAGAACAAGTTATCTTCGGATTGCGGATCGAAAAGATGTGCTTTGTTCATATCAACAGCCATCGTTACTGTTGCATTGTCACGTGTAGTGGAACGTCCGTCTACACGAGCGATAACTGTATCGGAGCTGATACCGCCCAGATACAACAGCATTTCGTGACCCAGGTTCTCGGATACTTCTACTTTAGCGGTGAATACTGTATTTGGTGAAGCATCCAGGAATACCGGCTCTTCGTGGATATCTTCCGGACGAACACCCAGAATTACTTCTTTGCCCACATAACCTTGCTCTTTCATTACCTGAGCTTTACCACCTGGCAGGCTCAGTTCCAGACCGGATGCGGAGAAAGTAGTCGTTCCATTTTTCTCGGACAGCGTACCACGAATAAAGTTCATTGTAGGCGATCCGATAAATCCGGCTACGAACATGTTGCGCGGATGGTTATACAGTTCTTCTGGAGAAGCAGCCTGTTGAATGATACCCTCTTTCATAACGACGATACGATCGCCCATAGTCATGGCTTCGATCTGATCATGCGTTACATAGATAACAGTCGTTTGCAGACGTTTTGCCAGTTTGGTGATTTCCGCACGCATCTGACCACGCAGTTTGGCATCCAAGTTGGACAGCGGCTCATCCATCAGAAAGACTTGAGGATCACGGACAATCGCACGTCCCAAAGCGACACGTTGACGCTGACCACCGGAAAGTGCTTTTGGTTTACGCTCCAGCAAGTGCTCGATATCCAGAATTTTCGCTGCTTCGCGAACACGTTTGTCGATTTCTTCTTTTTTCACTTTACGCAGTTTCAGACCAAACGCCATATTGGAGTATACATCCATATGAGGATACAGGGCGTAAGATTGGAATACCATCGCAATATCGCGATCTTTTGGAGCAACATCGTTAACCACACGGTCACCGATGTACAGTTTACCCTCAGAGATTTCTTCCAGACCTGCAATCATACGCAGTGTTGTAGATTTACCACACCCGGAAGGACCAACCAGTACCAGGAACTCTTTATCTTTAATATCCAGATTAACGTCAACTACTGTTGCTTTATCGGAACCTGGGTATTTTTTGAAAATATGCTCTAAACGTACGCCTGCCATAATAAAAAACCTCCCTGAATGATAGATGTAGTATTTTTCGAATTCCTGCTCATAGCCTGCGATTCACGCATCATATGAGCACTTGCGAAGCTTTTCATTGAAACTTTCATTATTGAATCTCTAAATTAAATCTCTAATCCTTGGTAAATAAATTGATTTGCTAACTTGTAACCGCTTACCAAATCGATTCTATAATTATTGTTTTGGAGTCGTTGACAGGTGTATCTACACCTACCTGCATTCGAAAACAAATATTACAGACCTGATCCGTCACCCTGTCCCTTTGCAGTATGTATAATCACTGTGATGCAGCAGAAAGGGTTGGAGCGATAACAGAATAAAGAGCAAATCACCAAACCGGCTAGCCTATTCATCCTTTTGGTTGAATGTTTGAAACCGGTTTCTTTATCTGTTTATATCTTACTCCAATCCCCTCTTGCACTCCATCCACAAACTGTACAAAAAAAAATCTAACTTTTTGTCACTTTATACAAAAGCAGTGTCAGTCGCATCAGAACAGCATCTTCAAACCGGCGTACATCCAGCTGCGTCTCCTGCTTAATCTTATCCAGTCGATATAAAAGCGTATTACGATGAATATAAAGCTGCTTGGCTGTTTCACTAACATTACAATCCATTTTGAAAAAGGTCTCCAGTGTACTTACAGTCTCCTCATCTCCAAACAGATGAGAATGGTCCTCTGCCGACTCTACAAATCGCTGCCTTTCTTCTACCGGTATCCGGTATAACAGACTTTCAAGGCGCATTTCCCAGGGCAAATGAATATGATCGGACACATGAAACAATTTGCCCAGATGTATAGTTTCTCTAAGCTGGGCTACAGTCTCTAACAGCCGGTCTGCCGGAATCAAAGGGCGCGCCACACTAATATGAAAGACGCCAACCCATTCGCTCGCTACAAGCTCATGCAGTCCCAGTGCAAAAGCCGTCAATACATCTTCCTCGGTATCTTCATGCTCACTGTATACTTCTCTTCCCGAATAAGCAGAAAGATCGCTTTGCTCATCATCCTCGATAAGATTATGATTAGCCAGAATGAGCCATTCATTGTCATGCAGCGGAATAAGCAGAACTTCTCTATCAAAATAGCTGGATAACAGCTTTTCCAACTCTTTCATCTGTAAATTACTATTTTGCAGATTATCCACCACAAGCAGAAAAGGAATCATTGAAATATTCAGACGCTGGCGCAATACAGTCTCATCAGGTATAACCTCTGCAGGAGTACGACTACTCAATTGGCGAACTATCCATTGACCTAATTCTCGCGCAGCCAGCTCTGATTCGTCAGTAGTAACTGTCTGCTCTAACTCCAATCCTATGGCCGAAGGAAGAAGCAGCTTCAACAGCTGATACACCTGCTCCATCCTTTTTTCTTCAGCTTCAGATACGATAGTGGTGTAATCTGAACGTAATTTAGAACTATTCAGATTCGGATTTTTAAATTTGTAACTGCTGGCTTGATCTGCTTTTTGCTCTATATTTACATCTGTGTCTGTGTCTGTGTCTGTGTCTGTGTCTGTGTCTGTGTCTGTGTCTGTGTCTGTGTCTGTGTCTGTGTCTGTGTCTGTGTCTGTGTCTGTGTCTGTGTCTGTGTCTGTGTCTGTGTCTGTGTCTGTGTCTGTGTCTGTGTCTGTGTCTGTGTCTGTGTCTGTGTCTGTGTCTGTGTCTGCAAATGATACGGATATAGACGGGATATCGGAAAACATAATTTCCCAAACCATAACTTCTTTTTCTTCTACAGCTACAGGAAGAAGAAAAGTATTGGTCTTCGCATTCTCTGTATATCGTTTATCACTTTGTTTCTTTGTCTTATTTCGTTTCTTTTTATAATCCCACTGCTCTATTGTCCATTGATGTTCTGAAATAGAACATCCAATAATATGCTCGATTTGATTCTTTAGCCTCGTTAAATTCATAATTATATTCCTTCTCCATTCTCCCTCATCATTCATCTGGCAAAGGTATAAGAATATAAAACATGTATACAAAGATCATATCTTTAAACTTTAACTACTGTAAAAGCTCAAACCATACATAGTAACTGCTATAAGATCCTTATATCTAGTATGAAATTCTGGATCTAGTATTTTTATTTTATCCTATTTTTCAGTCAAAGTATAAATATAACGCACTTTATCAAAGTAAACTATTGAAGAACATGTTTTCCCAACAAATGTACTATTAAAAAACATACAAAAAAAGCACCCTGCTTTTCGGCAAGATGCTTTTATATGATGAGCCATGAAGGACTCGAACCTTCGACACCCTGATTAAAAGTCAGGTGCTCTACCAACTGAGCTAATGGCTCATAATAAAACTGGTGGAGGCTGATGGATTCGAACCACCGAACTCGGAGAGAACAGATTTACAGTCTGCTGCGTTTGGCCACTTCGCTAAGCCTCCACAAAATAAAGGTGGCTCGGGACGGAATCGAACCGCCGACACGAGGATTTTCAGTCCTCTGCTCTACCGACTGAGCTACCGAGCCATACTAATATTCAATTAAATAAAAATGGCGGAACCGACGGGATTTGAACCCGCGATCTCCTGCGTGACAGGCAGGCATGTTAACCCCTACACCACGGTTCCAGGGTTAAAAATGGTGCCGGCGAGAGGATTTGAACCCCCGACCTACTGATTACAAGTCAGTTGCTCTACCAACTGAGCTACACCGGCACATAATGGTGGAGACTGAGGGGATCGAACCCCCGACCCTCTGCTTGTAAGGCAGATGCTCTCCCAGCTGAGCTAAGTCTCCAGGTATGTATGGTAGCGGCGGAGGGGATCGAACCCCCGACCTCACGGGTATGAACCGTACGCTCTAGCCAGCTGAGCTACACCGCCATATAAAAGTAATTCAATGTAAACATTTATTACTATATCATACCAAGTAAGTTCTAGTGGCGGAGAGAGAGGGATTCGAACCCTCGCACCGCTGACGCAGTCTAACCCCTTAGCAGAGGGTCCCCTTATAGCCACTTGGGTATCTCTCCAAAAGAAAACTCACAAAGTTGCTCCCTGAAAACTGAATCCGAAACGAAACACCGCTGTTTTAGAACGCTTATTTGGATAAGCCCTCGACCGATTAGTATTGGTCAGCTCCATGCATTGCTGCACTTCCACCCCCAACCTATCTACCTCGTCGTCTTCAAGGGGTCTTACTAATTGGGAAATCTCATCTTGAGGGGGGCTTCACGCTTAGATGCTTTCAGCGCTTATCCCGTCCGCACGTAGCTACCCAGCGATGCTCCTGGCGGAACAACTGGTACACCAGCGGTGCGTCCATCCCGGTCCTCTCGTACTAAGGACAGCTCCTCTCAAATTTCCTGCGCCCACGACAGATAGGGACCGAACTGTCTCACGACGTTCTGAACCCAGCTCGCGTACCGCTTTAATGGGCGAACAGCCCAACCCTTGGGACCTACTTCAGCCCCAGGATGCGATGAGCCGACATCGAGGTGCCAAACCTCCCCGTCGATGTGGACTCTTGGGGGAGATAAGCCTGTTATCCCCAGGGTAGCTTTTATCCGTTGAGCGATGGCCCTTCCATGCGGTACCACCGGATCACTAAGCCCGACTTTCGTCCCTGCTCGACTTGTAGGTCTCGCAGTCAAGCTCCCTTATGCCTTTACACTCTTCGAATGATTTCCAACCATTCTGAGGGAACCTTAGGGCGCCTCCGTTACATTTTAGGAGGCGACCGCCCCAGTCAAACTGCCCACCTGACACGGTCCCTGTACCGGATCACGGTACCAGGTTAGAACTCAGATGCGATCAGGGTGGTATCCCAACGGCGCCTCCAAGGAAGCTTGCGCTCCCTCTTCGTAGGCTCCCACCTATCCTGTACAAATCGCACCCCAGTTCAATATCAAGCTGCAGTAAAGCTCCATGGGGTCTTTCCGTCTTGTCGCGGGTAACCTGCATCTTCACAGGTATTAAAATTTCACCGGATCTCTCGTTGAGACAGCGCCCAAATCGTTACGCCATTCGTGCGGGTCAGAATTTACCTGACAAGGAATTTCGCTACCTTAGGACCGTTATAGTTACGGCCGCCGTTTACTGGGGCTTCGGTTCATAGCTTCGCTTGCGCTAACCACTCCCCTTAACCTTCCAGCACCGGGCAGGCGTCAGCCCGTATACTTCGCCTTGCGGCTTCGCACAGACCTGTGTTTTTGCTAAACAGTCGCTTGGGCCTTTTCACTGCGGCCCCCTCGTGCTATTCACACTACCGGGGCACCCCTTCTCCCGAAGTTACGGGGTCATTTTGCCGAGTTCCTTAACGAGAGTTCTTCCGCGCGCCTTAGAATTCTCTTCTCGCCCACCTGTGTCGGTTTGCGGTACGGGCACCTGCTTCCTGGCTAGAGGCTTTTCTTGGCAGTGTGAGATCATGACCTTCGCTACTGTAATTTTCGCTCCCCATCACAGCCTGGCCTTGGAGCATGCGGATTTACCTACATGCAAGCCTCACTGCTTAGACGGACATCCATCAGTCCGCGTCACTACCCTCCTGCGTCACCCCATTGCTCATAACGGCTTTCGGTGGTACAGGAATTTCAACCTGTTGTCCGTCGACTACGCCTTTCGGCCTCGCCTTAGGTCCCGACTTACCCTGAGAGGACGAGCCTTCCTCAGGAACCCTTGGGCTTTCGGCGGATCAGATTCTCACTGATCTTTTCGTTACTCATACCGGCATTCTCACTTGAATTCTGTCCAGCGCTCCTTACGGTACACCTTCAACCTAAATTCAACGCTCCCCTACCCCTGATACGAATGTATCAAGCCATAGCTTCGGTGGTGTGTTTAGCCCCGTTACATTTTCGGCGCAGAGTCACTCGACCAGTGAGCTATTACGCACTCTTTCAATGGTGGCTGCTTCTAAGCCAACATCCTGGTTGTCTAAGCAACTCCACATCCTTTCCCACTTAACACACACTTGGGGACCTTAGCTGATGGTCTGGGCTGTTTCCCTTTTGACAATGGACCTTAGCACCCACTGTCTGACTCCCGGAATAAAGTCTGCGGCATTCGGAGTTTGACTGAACTTGGTAACCCTTGCGGGCCCCGCATCCAATCAGTGCTCTACCTCCGCGACTCACCTTCCGAGGCTAGCCCTAAAGCTATTTCGGGGAGAACCAGCTATCTCCGGGTTCGATTGGAATTTCTCCGCTACCCCCACCTCATCCCCGCACTTTTCAACGTGCGTGGGTTCGGACCTCCAGTACGTGTTACCGTACCTTCATCCTGGACAGGGGTAGATCACCCGGTTTCGGGTCTACGTCCACGTACTAACTCGCCCTATTCAGACTCGCTTTCGCTGCGGCTCCGGCTTTTCACCTTAACCTTGCACGGGAACGTAACTCGCCGGTTCATTCTACAAAAGGCACGCCATCACCCCTATATCGGGCTCTGACTTTTTGTAAGCACACGGTTTCAGGTTCTATTTCACTCCCCTTCCGGGGTCCTTTTCACCTTTCCCTCACGGTACTGCTTCACTATCGGTCGCTAGGGAGTATTTAGCCTTACCAGATGGTCCTGGCAGATTCATACGGGGTTTCACGTGCCCCGCACTACTCGGGATCCGTCTCGGAGAGAACTGACTTTCAGCTACAGGGCTTTCACCTTTTCTAGCGGGCCTTTCCAGACCTCTTCACTTACCCAGTTCCTTTGTAACTCCAAAGAGACGTCCCACAACCCCAAGAAGCAAGCTTCTTGGTTTAGGCTGTTCCGCGTTCGCTCGCCGCTACTGACGGAATCACTCTTGTTTTCTCTTCCTGAGGGTACTTAGATGTTTCAGTTCCCCTCGTCTGCCTCTACACATCCTATGTATTCAGATGTGAGTAACTGGAGATGAATCCAGCTGGGTTTCCCCATTCGGACATCCCCGGATCAAAGCTTGCTTACAGCTCCCCGAGGCCTTATCGTTGTTCGCCACGTCCTTCGTCGGCTCCTAGCGCCTAGGCATCCACCGTGTGCTCTTAGTAGCTTAACCTAGTGGTTTCTTCTAAAAGAAGAACCTATTTCATTCCTTACTTTCGCCTGTTTGCACAGTCTCAGCAAGAACAGTTTCTAAAACGCGATGTTTCGTTTCGGTATCCAGTTTTCAAGGATCAACTTGTATAACATATTTGGTGGAGCCAAGCGGGATCGAACCGCTGACCTCCTGCTTGCAAGGCAGGCGCTCTCCCAGCTGAGCTATGGCCCCAAATTAGGTTTTAAATTATATGGTGGGCCCTGGTGGACT
>NZ_CP013023.1:737500-792500 GCF_001421015.2 Paenibacillus bovis | reverse complement strand
CGACAATAGCTGATTGAACTTGCAATAAGCATAGAAATGATAAGAGTTTCTTTTATAATAAGCAGTTAATTTTTTTGCAACTTCTATATTATATTTTATTACTGCTTTATTGATTATTCTCCTTTGAAGTTTAATCAAACAATTTGTCAGATCCCGTATTAAATTGAGCTTTCGTCAGATGATGAGTGAGTCTCTTTATCTGACGCATGACGTTTTAATCACTTGTTGTGCTTCATCTGATAGTATAAATGCTTAGTGATCATCATAGTACAAGTACTTAGTTATCGTCGCTATATACAAAAACAAACAGAGAACGAATAGATACCCGTTCTCTGTTTTTGAAATGATCTATTACGGACGCAGCAGGTTCTCCATATAGCAGGACTAGAGAAATGCGATCTCGCTTTTCCTTTTGTAAAGCAAGCTCCTCCAAGTTTGAAGATCGTATACGCATGATACATGGCGGTATATTCTTTTTCTCTATAATTATGGAGCCTGAATCTCCGGAAACGCGTTTTGTACCTGTTTGGTAAAATTGGCTAAGACTGCAGCATAGTCGGTATGATTGGTAATGCCTTCTTTTGCGACTTTGCGCCATGTACTGAGAATTTCTTCACTGTACTTGTCGGGTTGGAGCGCAGGCAGGTCTTTGACTACATCGTAGTACACTTTCATTACTTTTTGGTCGCCGGTGATCTCGGAGGTGAATGTATTTAGATTCTTCTCATATACTTTGGCGTTTCCCGGCATATTGCCGGTTGCCTCTAGGTTATGCTGCTGCCACTTCTCACCGGCGATATATTTGATAAACTCGTAAGCAAGTTCCTGATTGGGTGATTCCCGATAAATACCACGGTAGGTTCCTCCGTTATAGTAGCCTTCTGGTGTACGCGCGACTCCGTATTTTCCTTTGGCTGCTCCGTTGTCATTATCAATCATAAATGAGGCCCAGGCCGGCATTGTCGTCAGAACTACACTGCCATCATTAAGGGCATTTCCCCAGCCCGCTGACATAAAGGAGAGCTTGGCATCCACATTGTTATCATTAATCTGCTGCTGGATCGTATAGTACTGTTCCCACTTGGGGTCGATATTTAACTTGCCATCTTTGACCCAGGGTTCTGTATTGTATGCTTCGATATCAAACAGGTCACCTGAATTGGAGATCAGATGCACCTGCCCCTGGCTTTGCTGTTCCACTTTCTGCCCCAGAGCAATGATTTTATCCCAGCTATTCACCATATCGCTGATTTGGTCTGGATCATCGGTACCCAAGTACTTTTGAGCATTCTCACGAATATACCAGAATCCTCCGGGAGAAGAGTGGTCAGATACAGCGCGAATAGTATTATCGGATGCTCTCCCCAGTGCCTGTACGTAAGGCACGTAATTAGCTACCAGATCTTCCGCCCCCATAGCCGACAAATCCGACAGATACTTGGAATCGATAAACTTGCCAATATAGGAACGTTCCAGATCAAATACATCCGGTACATTCTGTCCGGATTGAAGAGCGGTTAGCAGCTTGGTCTGATAATCGTCCCCCGGAAATGTTTTGACTTCGACTTTCACCTTGGGATTTTCCTTCATAAATTGGGCAGCCATATCCTCTACCTGATCAAAAAACGTCCATACGACCAAATTGCCTTCCAGCTCTCCACTGGCATTACGGGCAGGTTGACTTGCTGTTGATTGCTTATCTTTGCCTCCGCAGCCTACCAGCATTGCGGCAATCAGCAAGATAGCGATACTTGTTCTCCAGACAGTTGTTGTTTTCACATGGGATTCTCCTTTGAAATCGAATAGGTACGGGTATAGACGTATATCGAGCTAACCTTTGACTGCGCCTGCTGCTACACTGCTGATAATGCGCTTCGACATGATCGAGAATACAATGAGTATAGGAATAATCGAGATCACAATGCCTACATATTGTGCACCAAAATCAGCTGTGAATTGCGATTTGACACCAGCGATCATAACAGGCAACGTCTGAAGTTCATTATCAAAAAGGATAATTAACGGGTTGAGGAAATCATTCCATTTGCCAATGAAAGTAAAAATTGCGAGTGTAGCTATTCCGGGCATCATAAGCGGCAGTACCAGTCGGTGGAAAATATACAACTCCCCACTGCCATCGATTCGGCCGGATTCGATAATCTCGGAAGGTATAGAGCTATCGGCAAACTGCTTCATCAGAAAAACACCAAATGCATTATGGACCGATGGCAAAATCAGCGGCCAATACGTATTCAGCCATCCAAAGGAGTCCATCAGACGGTAAAATCCGATAATGCCCAGCTGACCCGGGATCATCATCGTACCCAGTACAATAGCAAATAGCATACTGCTAAGACTAAAACGATATTTAGAAAATCCATAGCCTGCCAGCGCAGAGAAATATACCGTTAACAGAGTGGAAATCACACTGATTAATGTAGTATTGGCAAAGCCACGCCAGATCGGTACGGTCTCAATCAATCGATGATAATTATCCAGCAATTGATCCCCGGGAATCAGCAGCAGCTGACGAGCGATACTGGAGTTGGTATGTGTCGCTGTAATAAACATGCTGTAAAAAGGGATCAGACAAATTACGGCGCTTCCTATCAGTAAAAGGTAGATGAACAACCTGGATAGTATTCTTCCTGTTTTTCCATTGTTCGCATCAGGTCGTTCGGGTACTGTCTTACTGCTCCACTCCATTTTTAACCTCCCTGGTTATTATTCATAGTAAGTCCGCTTATAGATATGCGACCACAATTCTTCCTTCCTCGTCCACTCCGATCAGACAGGCTGTCATACTGTTATACAGCCAGACCTGCTTTTACTGCTCTCGTCTGCGTGTAAGCCAGACGGTGACGGCAGTAAAGCACATTACAATCACAAACACACCATAAGCAATAGCTGCCCCATAACCAAAATTGAAATTCTTGAAAGCCGTCTCATACAAATACATAATCATGGTACGAGTCGTATTATTAGGACCATTGCCAATCATATACGGCGAATCGAATAACTGCAGTCCTCCAATCACCGACGTAATCAGTGTGAAAATAAATACCGGGCGCAGCAGCGGAATCGTTACATACCATGTTTTCTGCCAGCCGTTGGCACCGTCCACCTGTGAAGCCTCGTATACTTCATCAGGAATACTCTGCAGGCCTGCGATAAAAACGATCATATTAAACCCAAAATTCTGCCAGCAGATAACAGCAGCTACAATCAAGCGGGACCACCATGGATTGTTAAACCAGTTAATCGGATCTTCCACCAGACCAATCGTGGTCAGCAGCTTATTTATACTCCCTGTCTGCCAATCAAAAATCAGGCTGAACAATACCCCGAGCGTAACAGGCGTGATAATATTCGGAAAATAGTATATGGCACGAAAAAAATGCTTGCCCCGGATAAATTTCTCATTGAGGATAATGGCAAGCGTAATTGCAATAATCAGTTGAGGAACAATCGAGAAGATCCAGATGATCAGCGTATTGCCAATCGATTGATAAAAAGCTATATCATGCAGCAGGCGGGTATAATTGCCAAAGCCTGTGTATGCCGGATCATTAAATGCATCCCAATTGGTAAAGCTCAGATAGAGCGTATACAGAATAGGCACCAATCCAAATACAGCGAACGAGATAAAAAACGGAGCAACGAAGATGTACCCAAAATAATATTTATTGAGCTTGGAATTCACGATTCTCCCCCTTTGGCAACGTCTGTATTCACTTTAGAACAGGAATCACGGATGACCAGCGAAGGTTCGAGCAGATGCACCCGGCCAGATACGGATAGTATGGCTGTATCTGCGCCGTTTGCTTGCTGCCCTTGCTTGTCTGACTGTATCGGCGATCCTCCTCCTTTCTCCAGCTGTTCGAACAAGCTGGCAGCTGCCTGGCATCCGATTTGTTCAAACGGCTGCCGGATAGTTGTAAGCGCAGGCCTTACCCATTCGGAGATAGGAATATCATCATAACCAATGATGGACATCTGCTCCGGTACAGACAATCCATATTCATGGATCGCACGAAGCGCTCCAATAGCGGTCTCGTCATTAGAACCGATTACAGCTGTAAAATCAGCTTGTTGCAGCAGTTTCTTCATAGTCTCGTAACCTCCCTCTTTACTCCAATCCGAAGACGTTACAAGCGCTTGATCATATTCCAGCTGATGCTGCTTGAGCGCTTCACGATAGCCCCTAAAACGATAATCACTGGCTGTAGCATATTCAGGGCCAGAGATGTAGGCTATTCGGCGATGACCGAGCTCATACAAATAACGTACCGATTTTGCTGTTCCCGCCCCATTATCTACATCGATAGCCAAAATATTGTCCATTTCTCCGTGATCGCCTATAAGCACTACCGGATACGGAGTCTGACTGATCTGTTCCAGCTCCTCTTTGGCACGCTTTTTGAAACTAAGCAAAATGATGCCGTCTACCTCGCCTTCATACAACAATTTCAAAAATGAGCTCTCTTGTCTGCGCTCTGCGGCTTTTCCTCTCGGGTAATTAGAATCCCAACTGTAGAATACACTGTTATATCCGTGATCGTGGGTGATCTGCTCAATGCCGCGTATGATACCGGAGTAAAACGTGTTGGATATATTGTCGACGATGACACCGATATTAAATGTCTTGTTCATTACCAACCGGCGTGCGTTCATATTACGATGGTAATTGAGCTCCTTGATCGCTTTCTCCAGTGCTTCCTGGGTGTGCCGCCGGACGGATTGGCCGTTAAGATAACGAGAAACAGTACTCTTGGATGTATTAGCCAGTCGTGCAACGTCATGAATAGTAGGTCCCATAGGTTTTCCCTCTCTGTCTCTATGTATTAAATGTGTGTTGATCCCAACGTATGTATTCGTCTGTTAGATAGCTGTTTCTTTTAGTGGGAACGTTCCCAGTTGTGCAGCTAATAACATATACCCTAAAATGCGACAATATAACAAAAAAAGCGTCAGTTCACCATAAAATGGGACCTGACGCCTTGTATTAAAGACTTTGTGATTATTAGAAAAAGGATTATAGTTCTCTGCGCCCTTCCAGCGCTTTGGACAGGGTGACTTCATCTGCATATTCCAGATCTCCGCCAACCGGCAGTCCGTGAGCAATCCGGGTTACCTTTAGATTAAATGGCTTCACCAGACGCGAGATATACATGGCTGTTGCTTCGCCCTCAATGTTGGGGTTGGTGGCCAGAATCAGCTCCTGCACCCGCTCATCACTCAGACGATTCAGCAGTTCTTTGAGCTTGATTTCGTCGGGACCTATACCTTCGATCGGCGAGATGGCTCCATGCAGTACATGATAATAGCCATCGAATTCACGGGTACGCTCCATCGCGACCAGATCCTTGGGCTCCTGTACCACACAAATGACAGAAGCATCTCTCGTTTTGTCCTGACAGATCTGGCATGGATCCGCGTCAGTAATATTACCGCATACGGAACAGTAGTGAAGATTCCGCTTCACATTGACCAGTGCTTTGGCAAAGTCAATCACGTCGTCTTCTTTCATACGAAGAACGTGAAAGGCAAGCCGACCGGCTGTCTTCGGCCCTACTCCCGGCAAGTGCGTAAAAGCATCTATCAATTTAGCAATCGGTTCGGGATAATACAATACAGCGATCTCCTTTGAGACCGGTCATTTGGCTAATGCCGATCTGTTATTTTAGAACAGGCCAGGAATCTTCATTCCGCCTGTGAATTTACCCATATCCTGGTTCGCCAGTTCTTCTGCTTTGCTCATTGCATCGTTAACAGCTGTGAGTACCAGATCCTGCAGCATTTCCACGTCATCCGGATCTACAGCTTCCGGTTTGATGTTGATAGAGATAATTTTTTTGTGTCCGTTAACCTCAACAGAGACTACGCCGCCACCAGCAGAACCAGATACTGTTTTGGAACCCAGTTCTTCCTGTGCTTTCAGCATTTGCTCCTGCATTTTCTTCACTTGCTTCATCATCTGATTCATGTTACCCATTTCCAATCATCTCCTCTAATAAAGTATAAGTGTATTTATCATTATTCCTTGATTACAACCAATTCCTCGCCAAACAGCTGAATGGCTTCATCCACCAGTGCATCGCTGTTGGCGGATTCCTCGTGCTCCAGTTTGAGCTCTTCACCCGGTTGATCGCTTGTTCCTTCGATCGCGTCCATCCAGTCTTTTTGCATCATCGTTACGAGGCGATAGGTACCGCCCAGTATTTCATTCAATACCGATTCGATCACCTGCTTGTTGGCAGACTTCTCGATCGTCTCCCGGTGCATATCATGCTTGAAGGCGACCAGAATCGCATCTTCATGAAAAGATACAGGGTCACAGTTTACAAACCAGGCATGGATAGTGACTTTGACCTCTTTGACACGCTGCAGCACTTTGCTCCAGGAACCAGAGATTTTGGCAAAGTCCTCATGATTGCGGTTGGACACATAATGGGTCATTTGTGATGGAATCTTGGCGGCAGACGATATTCTCGGAGCAGGTGCCCGTCTGCCCGTATTCCCGGAAGCTGCAGCTTCTCCTCCAGCAGCAATACCGGATTTGAGCGCTTTATCCAGCTTTTGCTCCAGTGCTGCCAGCTGCTGCTTGAGCTGTCTTACCTCACTCGCATCAGCCGAGCTGCCACTACTGGAAGCTGCCCCGGATGCATTCTCGGAAGCACCGCTACCCGGTATACTACTTAGCTTGAGCAGCGCTACTTCAAACAGCATTTGCGGCTGGGTCGCATACTTCATCTCGGTTTGATAATGATTCAGCGTATCGATCATAGCAAACAGCTGCTCTTTGGTAAAAGCGGCCGCTGTCTCGCGGAAATTATCCGGGTTCAGCATACGCTCAGTCAGATCACCCGCCTGCGGGATCATCTTGATCATCAGCACATCACGGAAATAGTATAGCAGATTCTCCATGCACTTCTCTGCACTCTTACCTTCCTGCATAAATGATTCTACCATATGCAGTACCTTGCCTACATCATTCTGGAGTAATGCCGAAGCCAGTTCGGCAAACTGCTCGGAGGCAATACCGCCTGTCATCTGCAGTACCTGCGAATACGTGATCTTGCCTTCGGTAAATGAAGATACCTGATCCAGTATACTCAGCGCATCCCGCATCCCGCCGTCGGACAAACGAGCGATGTACTCCAAAGCATCCCGTTCCGACTCCAGACCTTCCTGCTCGGAGATTAGCTGCAGACGCTCTGTCTGCTCCTGCAGCGATACCCGGCGGAAGTCAAACCGCTGACAACGTGAAATAATCGTCGCCGGCAGACGATGAGGCTCTGTTGTAGCCAGTATAAATACCACATGGCCCGGCGGTTCTTCCAGTGTCTTGAGCAGCGCATTGAACGCTTCCGTCGTCAGCATGTGGACTTCATCTATAATATATACTTTGCGCCGGACTTCGGTGGGCGCATATTTTACCTTTTCTCTGAGATCCCGGATTTCTTCGACACCCCGGTTGGAGGCGGCGTCAATCTCCAGTACATCCATAATATTGCCGGAAGTGATCCGTTTACAGGTCTCACATTCATTACAAGGCTCGATCGCCGGACCTTTTTCACAGTTGATCGCTTTGGCCAGTATTTTGGCGGCAGATGTTTTGCCTGTACCTCTGGGACCATTAAACAGATAGGCATGTGAAATACGCTCTTCCCGAATGGCATTCTGCAGTGTCTGAATGATATGCTGCTGTCCTACCATGTCCTGAAACGACTGCGGCCGCCAAGCACGATAAAGTGCGATATGTTCCACTTGCTTACCCTCTTTCTTGTATATGGCTACCTTTGATTTAAACTGTTCTCAAAGGTGATCTGGCATAAAAATAACTACAATAAAACAAAAGAACTTACCTTTAATTATACTATAAATCAGCATCAAGAAAAACCTGCAGACCCTAATTTCACAAACAAAAAACACCTGTTGCAGTACGCAAAAGGTGTTATGAATAGCTTAGTTATATACCGTGCACCTGTCTTCGATAATTGCGATCCAAGCGGTTCTTCTGAGCGACAGCTCAGGATAGGCACTCCCTCGGCACAAGAACGAAACTGCTTATGGCTGCTTCCTTCCGGACCTGACCAGGTTCACAGGTGTTCCTTGCGAAGGACCCATCCGTCAACACTGCGCTCAGATACCTGCCTTACATCGACAATACCTAGGACAGGAATTCAATCTCGCTATAGCGGATTGCGAGTTATAGGGCACCGCTACCTCCCCATCTAGCACGGCATTAAGTAATTATACCTGACACACGTAGACAATGCAACTATCCACTTGGATATGTTTTGCCGGGTCAGTTGGTTGTCGCGGAAGCCGTAGTGGAACGGGTCGTACGTCTACCCGTGTTCCCGGAACCGGTACTGGACGAAGGCGAAGATTTCTTGGCACCGGAACTGCCGTTTTTGCTATCTTCCCGGGTATCAAATGTAGCAAGGAACTCCTGATTGGTCTTAGAGTTGCGCAGCTTTTTGAGGAAGCCTTCCACAAAGTCCTGGCTATCGTTCATATTTTTGCGGATATGCCAGATGGTATCCAGCTCTTCCTTGGCAAGCAGATCTTCTTCGCGGCGTGTACCCG
The DNA here is from genome assembly GCF_001421015.2 of Paenibacillus bovis. Lineage (NCBI taxonomy): Bacteria > Bacillati > Bacillota > Bacilli > Caryophanales > Paenibacillaceae > Paenibacillus > Paenibacillus bovis. Next base: position 783,905 of record NZ_CP013023.1, on the reverse strand, counting down.
AACGGCGGATATCGATCGCCGGGAAAATACGGCGCTCGGACAGTTTACGGTCCAGATGCAGCTCCATATTACCAGTACCTTTGAATTCTTCGTAAATGATATCATCCATACGGGAGCCGGTGTCGATCAGCGCTGTCGCCAAGATGGTCAGACTACCGCCTTCCTCTACATTACGGGCAGAACCGAAAAAGCGCTTTGGACGATGGAAAGCTGCCGGATCAATACCACCGCTCAGTGTACGACCGGATGGCGGAATCACCAGATTGTAGGCACGTGCCAGACGAGTGATACTGTCCATCAGAATAACGACATCTTTTTTGTGTTCGACAAGACGCAGTGCACGCTCCAGCACCAGCTCGGCTACTTTGATATGATTCTCGGGCAATTCGTCAAATGTAGAAGCAATAACTTCACCTTTGACCGAACGCTGCATATCTGTCACTTCCTCCGGACGCTCGTCAATAAGCAGCACAAAAAGCTCAATCTCCGGATTGTTCGTTGAGATGCTGTTCGCGATTTCTTTGAGCAGGAGTGTTTTACCGGCTTTGGGAGGTGCTACGATCAGACCACGCTGTCCCAGTCCGACTGGAGCCAGTACATCCATGATCCGTGTAGAGAGTTTGTTGGGAGCTGTCTCAAGAACCAGCTTCTTTTGCGGGTAGAGAGGAGTCAGCGCAGGGAAATGAAGGCGTTCTGCTGCTTGTTCCGGACTGATACCGTTTACGGCATTAACCTGAAGAAGTCCGAAATAACGTTCGTTTTCTTTGGGTGCCCGGCATTTACCGGATACCAGGTCTCCGGTACGCAGATCGAATTTGCGAATCTGTGAAGCCGAAATATAAATATCCTCTGCACTTGGCAAATAATTGATCGGCCGCAGGAATCCGTATCCTTCAGGCAGTATTTCAAGTACGCCCTGCATGAACATAAGTCCACTGCGTTCAGCCTGCGCACGTAGAATTGCAAAGATCAATTCCTTTTTTTTGAGCTGCCCATAATACGGAATCTGGTACTGCTTGGCCAGTTTGTACAAGTCGGTCAGCTTCATTTCTTCCAAATCGGAAATTTGTAAATCCATACAATAACCACCTATTCAATTTTATAGAGAATGTTAGACAATCGATAGAATAATGTTGGGAATAATCAGAAGATTGAATTATACGGAGTGGATACTTCCAAATTCATTCATAGGATAGCATTACCCATTTTGGGAGGAGATATTCAAGAGGTATGTATTTTGGGAAATACAAGTGAATTCTCCTCCCTGTAAGAGGGACAAACAAATTAGAGAGTCGGTGTTTCCAGCGTCTCTCTCCATACATTGGCACCCAGATTGCGCAGATTATCTACCAGATGGTCATAACCACGATCAATAAACTCTACACCGGATACTTCGGTTACACCTTCACCTACAGTCAAACCTGCAATAACCAGCGCCGCACCTGCGCGCAAATCCATTGCTTTGACTTTGGCTGCATTTAATTCGCCGCCTTCGATAATAGCCGAGCGGCCTTCTACCTTGATCTTGGCTCCCATGCGCGCCAGCTCCGGCACATGCTTGAATCGGCTGCTGTAGACAAAGTCACTCAGCACACTGACTCCCTGTGCTTGTGTGAGCAGACTGGTCATCGGAGATTGCAGATCGGTAGCAAAGCCCGGATAGGTCAGTGCTTTGACATCTACATGGTTGTAGGAAGCCTTGCCGAGAACACGGATACCTTCATCCAGTTCATCCACATGCACGCCCATTTCCAGCAGCTTGGCGGTTACCGCCTCCAGATGCTTGGGAATTACATTGTCAATCAGAACATCACCGCGCGTTGCCGCTGCAGCGATCATATACGTACCTGCCTGAATACGGTCAGGAATAATGGAATGTCGACAGCCATGCATTTCGGAAACGCCCTCAATACGGATCGTTTCGGTACCAGCGCCTTTGATACTTGCGCCCATGGCATTCAATAATGTTGCTACATCTATAATCTCAGGCTCTTTCGCCGCGTTTTCGATAATGGTATGGCCTTTGGCTCTTGCTGCCGCCAGCATAATATTGATGGTCGCACCCACACTGGCTACGTCCAGATAGATTTTGGCTCCACGGAGCTCTTTGGCATATAAATGAATCGAACCATGTTCATTGGTAACTGTTGCACCGAGTGCTTCAAAGCCTTTGATATGCTGATCGATAGGTCTTGGTTCAAAGTTGCAGCCGCCCGGCAAGCCGATCGTTGCTTCTCCAAAACGTCCAAGTAACGCACCCATCATATAATAGGATGCCCGCAGCTTTTTGACAGGTCCGTTGGGCATTGGAATAGATCTGACACTGCTTGGATCAATACGCATCTGGTTATCCAGTTCATGCCAGCTTACGCTTGCACCCAGATTCTCGAGAATTTCCGCATAAACTGCCACATCGCTCAGAAGGGGCAAGTTATCCAGCACGACTTCTGACTCGGCGAGCAATGCCGCAGGAATAAGCGCAATGGCACTGTTTTTTGCACCACTGATGGTGATAGTTCCCTGCAGCGGACGTCCGCCACTGATCATCAATTTTTCCATAAAGCTTAATGTCCCCCTACGTGTTTTGCAGCCGATAAAACGACACGTGCTGTTGATTTTTGGCGGTTAAAATGGAAAGACACCGGCTCAGCGGTGTGCTCTCCATAACAACCTATTTAATTAGACCTTTTCCGGCTGGAAAAGTTCCGGTTTATTTCTGTTTTAACTTCTGCATACTGTAATATACACTACGCCCATGCAAAAAGCCAATTACGCTTTGTTGCTTGTACCGAACTCACGGATTTTACCGATAACGGTTTGTTTGATCGCATCGCGACCTGGAACGATGAAAGTACGTGGATCGTAAGCTTCCGGTTTGTCAGCCAGTACTTTGCGAACCGCTTTTGCGAATTCGATCTGGTTTTCGGTGTTTACGTTGATTTTGGAAGTACCCAGGGAGATCGCTTTGTCGATATCGTGTTTAGGGATACCAGTACCACCGTGCAGTACGAGTGGCAGTTTAACCGCGTCACGAATTTCTTCCATTTCTTTGAAGCCCAGGTTAGGCTCGCCATGGTAAGGACCGTGTACGGAACCCAGTGCAGGTGCCAGTGTATCGATACCTGTTTCTTTAACGAGGCGTGTGCACTCTTCCAGGTCAGCGTACATGATACCGCCGATTACGTCGTCTTCCTGTCCGCCTACAGTACCAACTTCAGCTTCTACGGAAACGCCTTTAGCGTGTGCATACTCAACTACTTTTTTCGTCATTTCGATGTTCTCTTCGATAGGGTGGTGAGAACCGTCGATCATAACGGAAGTAAAGCCAGCGTCGATCGCTTCTTTACATTTGTCAAAGCTGGAACCATGGTCCAGGTGAATGGCTACAGGAACCGTGATTTTCATATCGTGAAGCAGACCTTCTACCATTTTGACAACAGTAGTGAATCCGCCCATGTGACGTGCTGCACCTTCGGATACACCGAGGATTACTGGTGATTTTTCTTCTTCCGCTGCACCCAGAATCGCTTGTGTCCACTCCAGGTTGTTGATGTTGTATTGACCAACTGCATATTTACCTTCGAGTGCTTTGTTTAACATATCTGTCATAGATACTAATGGCATAATGACATCCTCCTCAAAAATGTTGGGTATGTCCCAAAATTGTGTAAGCCGCTACTGCATACGTGCCTATTATAACATAACCCACTTCAAATACTAAACAAGCAATTTGAAAAGAGATATGCGCCTTCGCACATTCAAATCAAATGATTTGCAGCCTTAATACAGGGTCATTGATCTACGCCGGTACCGCGCAAACACTGGTCAACGGCCTTGCGCATATCATCAATATCAAACGGCTTGGTAAAGTGACCAATCGCGCCCAGGTCTTTGGCTTTTTGGATAATATCCAGCTCGCCGTAGGCAGTCATCATAATGACGTGAATCTGCGGATGTGTGGACTTGATATGGCGCAGAATCTCCAGTCCATCCATACCCGGTATTTTCATATCCAGCAGTACCAGATCGGGAACTTCCTGCTCTACCACTTCCAGCGCCGCCTTGCCATTGGCTGCCTGGAACATCTGATAGCCCTCATTGCTGAATAATTCTACAAGCAATATTCGAATTCCATTTTGATCATCGACAATTAATATTTTTTTCTGTTCCATCTGTCACCTTTCCCTTCGTCTGTGCTGATCGGTTCTCCTGTTGGTGCATTGATCTACTATTCAGAACGATGACGAGCTACAATATCCTGTTTGGGTTGAAATGTAAATCCTTACTTTGAATAACATAATATACACTTTCGCTTTTTTTCGCGTAAATCCTGCATCATTGCGAAAAAGACAGCGCATACTGCGACAAAATCTGCCTTGTACACCGCTGTCCAATCCCTACCAATAAGGGATGCAAAAAGATACGCTTCAATTACCTATTTGCCCGGGTATCTATTCATACTGTTTTATTATACAAAAAAACCACCTGCATCTTCTTCAAGATACAGGTGGTTGCCAAAAATAAAAATTAAACGTATAATCTTAAACCCGGCGCTCTTATGATTGATGAGCAAGGGAAGCTTTGACGAATTCACGGAACAGTGGCTGTGGACGGTTCGGACGGGAAGTGAATTCCGGATGGAACTGTACAGCCAGGAACCATGGATGATCAGGAACTTCCACGATCTCTACCAATCGGCCGTCCGGAGAAGTACCGGAGATTTTCATGCCGACTTTTTCAATCTGCTCACGGTATTGGTTATTGAACTCGTACCGGTGACGATGACGCTCATATACCAGCTCTTCGCCATAGCATTCCATGGCCAGGGAACCTGGTTGCAGCTTACAAGGATACAGTCCCAGACGCATCGTGCCGCCCAGATCTTCGATATCTTTTTGTTCCGGCAGAAGATCGATAACCGGGTACGGTGTAGCCGGATTGATTTCGGAGCTGTTTGCACCTTCGAGACCTGCGAATGCGCGTGCATATTCAATAACGGATACTTGCATACCCAGGCAAATACCGAAGTAAGGAATCTGTTGTTCACGAGCATAACGGATTGCGTTGATCTTACCTTCAATACCACGATCGCCGAAGCCGCCAGGAACGAGGATACCGCCGATGCCGCCAAGCTTCTCAGCTACATTCTCGTCTGTCAGTTCTTCTGCATCTACCCAGCGGAGTTTTACATCTGCATTGGCATGATATCCAGCGTGGGACAGGGATTCTACAACACTCAGGTACGCATCGTGCAGCGCTACATATTTACCGACAATCGCGATTTCAACTGTTTTTTCCAGATGCTGAATACGGTTCAGCAGCTCTTCCCATTCCGTCATATCCGGAGCTGGTGCATCCAGTTTCAGGTGATTTACAACGATATCGTCCAGACCTTCTTCACGCAGGTTCAATGGAACTTCATACAGTGAAGATGCATCACGACATTCGATTACTGCATTAGCGTCGATATCACAGAACAGCGCGATTTTGGCTTTCATGTCTTCGGACAGCTCATATTCGGTACGGCATACAATTACGTTCGGCTGAATACCGATACTACGCAGTTCTTTGACACTGTGCTGGGTTGGCTTGGTTTTGACTTCGCCGGCTGCTTTGATATAAGGAATCAGTGTAACGTGAATGTACATCACATTGTCACGGCCTACATCACTCTTGATCTGACGAATGGCTTCGAGGAATGGAAGACTCTCGATATCCCCGACTGTACCACCGATCTCGGTAATAACAACATCAGAGTTGGCTTCACGGCCAGCGCGGAATACGCGTTCTTTGATTTCATTCGTGATATGCGGGATAACCTGTACTGTACCACCCAGATATTCACCACGACGCTCTTTGCTGATAACGGAGGAGTATACTTTACCTGTCGTTACGTTGCTGTTTTTGGACAGGTTGATATCGATAAAACGCTCATAGTGTCCCAAATCCAGATCGGTCTCGGCGCCATCATCTGTTACAAATACTTCGCCATGCTGATAAGGACTCATTGTTCCCGGGTCTATGTTAATATAAGGATCGAATTTTTGGATCGTTACTTTCAAACCTCTGTTTTTGAGCAGTCTGCCCAGTGAAGCGGCTGTAATCCCTTTACCCAGTGAAGATACAACCCCACCTGTTACAAAAATATACTTTGTCACAATATAACCTCCTAATTATTATCCAGACATTCAAATCAGCATCTTGCCGCCATGAATCCTACGTAGTTCATCTAACAACCAGCAGAGCCCACTTTAAATCTTCTACCAGTTCATCGATCCATCGTAATGTTCCATCGCGATCAGGACGCCCAGGGGGAGATATATCCCAAAAAAAACAAAAAAAGTGACACCCGTAGCCACGGGGCACTTTATTTATTTCAGCAAATTATGCGCTGCATATATGTTGATTTATAGTTTGATTCATAAGCCCATGCAATAGTTTACTCTGTTCTGCAATGCTGTGTCAAGACATATCCCGAGAAAGATGAACGTAATATTTACTTTCATCTTTTTGGGAGCGCAGCGAGCCTTTATGGCAGGTCTGAATATACCTTATTTCCGTTCATTGTATTTGCAAAATCCATATTTATTCACAAAAAAACCTGCCCCTTCACAGGGCAGGTCAGGAAATTAACGGTCTTCGTCCGTATCTTCCTCTTTGAATTCCGTAGTTTCCTCGTCTTCGTCGAAGTCTTCATCCTCATCTTCATCTTCGATGACCAGGTCTTCGCTATCCTCTTCATCCTCGGAGAAGATCGCTTCATCATCATCGTCGTTGTCATCTACATCATCGTAGTTGTCATCTTCGATTTCATCATCTTCATCGTTGGTATCAGCTACATCTTCGTTGTTGAACTCATCATCTTCGATATCATCATCATCATTATCGTCGTTGATAATACGTGGACGTTTGGCGTTCGCTACCGGATCTTCAGCGCGCTCCAGTGGATACCAGCGCTTCAGGCCCCACAGGTTGGTACCTACACAGGCAAAACGGCCATCAATATTCAGCTCTGTATACAGCTGAGCGATATATTCGTTAATTTGCTCTTCCGTATAACCGCGCAGTTCGGCAACTTCCTTCATCAGGTCACGGTAATACAAAGGTGTATTAATTTTTTTCAATACCGCAAAGGCCAGATCCACCATTGGGATCTCGTGCACTTTCTCCGGATTGATCTTCAATTCTTGCGGTGTGCTCACTTACGGACACTTCCTCTCGGATCCAATTTCAGTCTGCTTATTTGATTCTATCCCGATACGTTACGGATAGGAATGAAAAGGCTCTACGATACATTATACAAAATGCTGAGTTAAGTAAACCCTATTTAACTGTAAAAATCAAGTTTTTTACAAAAAACAATAGGTATACTCCACGATTGTTAGACAAAGCGTGTAAAAGCGGCGGATTCCGCCTGCTTACATACGGTCCGGTGCCGATACGCCAACCAGACGCAGCACATTGGCAATAACGATACGAACGCTATCCAGCAGGGCCAGACGAGCCAGCGTTTTCGGCTGATCTTCAGTCAGGGTACGCTCTGCTTTGTAGTAGCTGTGCAGCATGGATGCCAGTTCATATACATAACGGATCAGGCGATGCGGCGCAAAGTTATCAGCCGCCATGGAAATCTCCTGTGGCAGTTCACCCAGCTTTTGCAGCAGTGCATATTCGTGCTCGGTCGTCAGTTGGCTGTAGTCGATCTCCGACAGTGCAGGCAGTGTAATTCCCTGCTCTTCAGCCTGACGGAAAATACTGCAAATCCGCGCATGCGCATACTGCACATAAAATACCGGGTTCTCGTTGGAAGTAGACACCGCCAGATCCATATCAAAGTCCAAATGGGAATCAATGCTGCGCATCGCAAAGAAATAACGAACCGCATCTACGCCTACTTCAGCCATCAGGTCTTCCATCGTTACCGCTTTACCGGTACGCTTGGACATTTTCACCTTTTCACCGTTTTGGAACAGGCTGACCATCTGTGCAATCAGAACTGTCAATTTGTCCGGGTCATTACCAAGCGCCTGCATCGCTGCCTTCATACGCGGGATGTAGCCGTGGTGATCCGCTCCCCAGATATTGATCATACGATCGTAACCGCGGCCGTATTTGTCTTTGTGGTAAGCGATATCCGGCGTCAGGTACGTGTACGTACCATCGTTTTTGATCAGTACGCGGTCCTTGTCATCGCCATAGGCAGTAGTACGCAGCCATGTTGCGCCTTCTTCTTCGTACACTTCACCGCGCTCGCGCAGTTCGCCCAGAGCGTCGAGTACCTGACCGTTCTCGTACAGAGAAGTCTCGCTGAACCAGATATCAAAGTTCACGCGGAAATCTCCCAGATCGCGCTGGATTTTTTCCATTTCTTTTTTGAGACCATAATCACGGAAAAAGGAAGTACGTTCGCTGGAAGACATGGACAGCAGGCTATCGCCTTTTTCAGCTACCAGTTCTCTCGCAAAACCGCGGATATCTTCACCATGGTAGCCATCTTCCGGCATAGGTGCATCCTGTCCCAGCTCCTGCAGGTAACGGGCTTCAATCGACAGGCTCAGATTGGATACTTGATTACCGGCATCATTGATATAGTATTCACGGGTTACCTGGTAACCGGCAAAATCAAGCAGGTTGCACAGGGAATCGCCGAATGCAGCGCCGCGGGCATGACCCAGATGCAGGCTGCCTGTTGGGTTGGCACTGACGAACTCGACTTCGACCTTGCGGCCCTGTCCATTGTTGGTACGTCCGTACTTGTCGCCCTGCTCATGAACAGCCTGGATCACCGGATAAAGATAATTTTTGTTAAGGGTAAAGTTGATAAAGCCAGGACCTGCAATCTCGGCATGCTCAATACCACCCTGCTGCAGATTCAGGTTGGCAATAATGCTTTCTGCCAGCATGCGTGGATTTTGTTTGGCAATACGGGTAAGCTGCATCGCGATATTGGTAGCCAGATCGCCGTGGTTTTTGTCTTTGGGTACTTCGAGCGTAACTTCCGGCATATCTTCCGGACCTACAATACCTGCTGCGAGTACAGCTGCATGTACGGCTTCTTTGACGGAATTACGGCTTTGTTCCAGTGGATTAACTGTCATTGTCTAATGTTCCTCCTGTATCTTGCACTTCGTAGGGTTAATTCTCCGTATACTGGCAATGCAGCCGGAGATGATTGCTATCGGTCTATGCTTTGGGGCGATCACTGGTTGGGGACTGAGCTGCCTGTATATCCAGACTGACCTTGAATGTACCGTTCAGCTGTTCATGTACATACAGATCATATTCCCAGGTGATTTTACCCATATATCCGTTCAGTTCGTTATGAATCAATGAAGTATGCGTAATCAGGCCGAAACGGGTAAAAGGCGATCGGTAAAATCCGGTCAGCTGCTCTCCCTGCCGGAAGGACTGTTCCGCTTCTACGCCGCCGTGACGCATAATTTTGATCTCATCCTTGCTGATCCTCACTGTTGTACGGACTTCCTGCTGTGTGGATTCGGGTGTTTCGGTATAGCGGATATAAATGCTGCTGCCTTTCTGGAAAGCCTGACCGTTAAAATGGGTGGTGACGCTTTCCCCATTCTGGTCACTGTGCAGCGTCAGATGTACTTCGTTCGATTCTGTCATAAAACCCAGCTCCATTTTTGGTATGACTCCATCTTGGCTTGTTGAATATAGAACATTTTCACGATAAATTCAATAAGCACAGTCCCTTCTATTGTACCATTATATTGAAGCGAAAGCCGCTTTTTCCGACAAAAAATAGCGTGTTTCTGCTGATTGTGCATTTGGGGTTCATTTTATATGACCAACAGGAATATCTCGGCACCAGATCAGCACAGATACGGAACAATTACGCAAAAAAACCTGTATATCCCGGCGATACCGCAGGATATACAGGTCTGTTGTTATCTTACTTGCACAGATCTTCGACGAACTTAGGCAGTGCGAATGCTGCTTTGTGCAGGCGTGGTGTGTAGTACTTGTTGCTTTCCATTTCCGGAATAGACGTCTCGTCCACTTCCAGAGGATCGTATTTTTTGCTTCCCATGGTGAATGTCCACAGTCCACTCGGGTAAGTAGGAATGTTGGCTCCGTATACACGAACGATCGGGAAGATTTCTTTGACATCTTTGTTGACCTGCTGAATCAGATCGGCTTTGAACCATGGGTTATCCGTCTGAGCGACGAAGATACCGTCTTCTTTGAGTGTCTCGTAGATGCCTTGATAGAATCCTTTTTCGAACAGTGGTGCTGCTGGTCCTACAGGCTCTGTGGAATCGACCATGATCACATCATACGTATTTTTGTTCTCGATGATGTGCATGTAGCCATCTGCTACCATTACTTCTACACGCGGATTGTCCAGTTCGCCAGCGATTTCCGGCAGGTACTTTTTGGAGTACTCGATAACTTTGCCATCGATCTCGACAAGAACTGCTTTTTCCACTTCTGGGTGTTTCAGCACTTCACGGATAACACCGCCGTCGCCGCCACCGACAACGAGTACATGCTTCGGATTCGGGTGCGTGTTCAGGGCAGGATGAGCGACCATTTCATGATAAACAAACTCATCTTTGACGGTTGTCATTACCATGCCATCCAGCACCAGCATGCGTCCGAACTCTTCGGTATCGATCATTGCCAGATCTTGAAAATCAGTTTTCTCTGTTACCAGAGTCTCGCGGATTTTGGCTGTAATGCCGAAAACCGGCGTTTGTTTCTCGGTATACCATAATTCCATATTTATTACCTTCTTTCGCGTATATTCAGCTGAATCAAGGGGATAGTCCTTATCATTCATTTCGCATTATACGCGATATAATCCCGGACTGCAAAAGGAACTTGAGCAGCTTCGGGATGCAGTACTTTCCACAGAACAAACCGCCATTTCTTGAGCAAATTACAGACTCTCGATTGGTTATTCTATTCATTCGGCACAAAGGAGCTGATTATAATGAACATTCACGAAATTGTACAACTGACAGCACTCGAAGCCGCTCCGCGATTACTCGGTAAAATGATCAGCCGAATCACCGAAGATGGCGAGATCCGCTGCCGGATTGTCGAGACGGAGAGCTACGGCGGAGCCGAGGACAAAGGCAGTCATGCCTACGGCAACCGCCGCACTGCACGTACGGAGATGATGTTCCGGCAGGGCGGTTATGCCTACATTTACCTGATCTATGGCATGTATCACTGCCTCAACGTGGTCACCGGCGACGAAAATGATCCGCAAGCTGTACTGATTCGCGCGGTAGAGCCTCTGACTCCAAAAGATGAGCAGCTCATGCTAAAACACCGTCCGGCTGCAGCGCGCCAGCTCAAAAATATCTCCAATGGCCCCGGCAAACTTTGTCAGGCCCTTTCGATCGACAAATCGTGTAACGGATTGCATCTGTTGGCAAGTGGCGGAACATTACGGCTGGAAGATCCACCAGAGGATATTTTTTACGATATCGAATCCGGGCCGCGCATCAATATCGACTATGCCCAGGAGTATGCAGCCAAACCATGGCGCTTCTATATTAAAAACCATCCCTATATCTCTGCCAAAAACACGACTCCACTTCCTTATCTATTGGAGCGGCCGCCGATTCTGTAGCTGCTGCATAGTGACTATTATAATAAAAAACCGCTGGAACGGAGTCTTTACTCCGCCAGCGGTATCTGATCGGCTGACTGTTCCAGCCATTGATTCATTTGTTCCACGGTCATCGGCTTGCCATAATAATAACCCTGCATAATAAAACAGCCTTTGGATTGGAGGAATTGAATCTGTTCAACCGTCTCCACGCCTTCTGCAACCATCTCCATATTCAGATTATAGGCGATAGCGATAATGGTGCTAATAATCGACTGTTTGGATGCATGATCAATATTACGGACAAATACCTGATCGATTTTGATAATATCGACCGGCATCTCATCCAGACTGCCTAACGAAGAATATCCTGTACCAAAGTCGTCCAGCGAAATGCCCACGCCCTGCTGCTGAATCTGCTGCAGCTGTTCAACGGTGCCTTCGATTCCGTTCATCGCAATAGATTCCGTGATCTCCAGTTCCAGATATTGAGGCTCCAGTCCGGTATCGGCCAGAATCCGGGCAATACGTTCGGGAAAGGCAGAGCATTCAAACATACGCGCAGACATATTAACCGAGATCGGTATATAAATATCTGCCTGCTGCTGCCAGATCTTGTTCTGCTCGCACACCTTTTCCAGAATCCAGTCTGTCATGGGGATAATAAGGCCTGTCTCTTCGGCAATAGGGATAAATTCTCCAGGAGATACAATACCCAGCTGTGGATGCTTCCAGCGCAGCAGCGCTTCCATCCCTGTCAGCCGATTATGCAGGGAATCCCATTTGGGCTGATACACAATAAAGAATTCTTCCTGCTCCTGGGCATTACGCAGATCTTTCTCCAGCTCCATCCGGCGAATCTGACGCTGATTCATATCTTCACTAAAAATGCTGTACTTGTTCTTGCCGGTGTTTTTGGATACATACATCGCGGTATCCGCAGCCCGCATCAGAAAAGTGCGTTCAAATCCATGCTGCGGGACAAGCGCGATACCGATACTGCCTGTAATGAACAGCTGGTTGTTAGCGAGATGGTAAGGCTGCTTGATCGAATCCAGTATGGATTCCGCCAATTGAATCGTCGTATCGACAGAGCCTGAACTGGATGCAATCAGGAATTCATCACCGCCGAGCCGGAAAACAATACCCTGATTCTGGGTACAGAGCTGTAGTCTTTTGGATACTTCTATTAGTAGTTCATCCCCTACATCGTGACCCAGCGTGTCATTGATCGATTTGAAACGATCCAGATCGAGAAACAGAACTGCTCCTTCGGTCTGCGCTGTAAATTCCTTGGTAAAATAACGCTGCAGTCCATGACGGTTCGGCAGGCCGGTCAGCGGATCACTGTATGCCATACGTTCCAGCACATGTTTCTCCACAAATACGGCCGCCCACGAAGCCGCCAGAATAAACAGCGTCACAATCGCTACTGCAGAAATCAACAGCATCTGGCCTGCCGGAGGCGCGCTCTGCAATTCCTGCCGGGTGTAATGAAACTGGGTCGCCGCCATGCCTACGTAATGCATCCCGGAGATTGCGAGTCCCATAACGACAGCACTGTAGAATTTCCAGATACTGAAGCCCGGATGATTACGAAAACGACGAAAAAGAAGTAGGGCTGCATAGGAAGCCATCAAAGCAGCAGCCAGTGACAATAGCCAGTAGACTGGATCATATGTGATCATGACCGCTGTATGGAGAGCAGCCATGCCGGTGTAGTGCATTGCCACAATACCCGCACCCATAAGCGCACCACCCAGGCTTATTTTCCAGAGCCGGGTCACTGCATCCAGTGTCACGTAAAAAGCAATCAGTGAAGCCAGAATGCTAAATACAGCAGACAGAGCGACAATTTTCAGATCGTAGCTCATGCTGATGTCTGCCTCCAAAGCCAGCATACCGATAAAATGCATAGACCAGATCCCATTGCCCATAACAAAGGCGCCCAGACCTGTCCATAGTGCCTTGTTCCTGCCAGTGGACTGGCCGACCTTGCCGACGATATTCAATGCTATATAGGAAGCCAGAATAGCGATAAGAACAGATAGCGTTACGATATAAGGATTATAGTGTGCATGTATATATTGCATTGTTCATCTACCCTCCTTTACTTCTAATTAATTATCATACAAGCAAGACGGACTATAGATCCGCCATTGGGTACAAAGCAGAGTTACCTTCATAATAAGGGATATCGCCAATCCGCTACTTCTGCTTACTTACTAAACTGTATAGTATATAAAACGGCATTATTGCTCCTTTTTGTGATAGTAGATTGTTCCGCTCCGCAAATAAGTTAGGAAGCGATTGAATAAAAAAGAATGGCAGACCCCGTAAGAGTCCACCATTCTTCCCACATATTATATTAGGATGCTACAAGTTATTCGGTAATATTGAATTTGGATGACATCCGATCCATCAGACGAGCAATTACAGTGGCTGCTTCAGCCCGTGTAGCATTGGCACCTGGAGCAATCTTGCCATTTGGTCTGCCCATTATAATTTTTTCTTTGACGCCTGTAGCGAGGGTATCTTTAGCCCAGTTGGAGACTTGTTTTTTATCGCTAAAAGCATTCAGAGTCTGCGCGGAATCTGCAGCGAATGAGCCGGCAGGATCCAGATAATTCAATGTGTTGCTGATAATATGCGCCATTTCTTCACGTGTAATCTGCTTATCCGGTTGGTACGTACCGTCCGTATAACCATCGGTAATGCGTGTTGCGCTTACTGCCGAGATCGCATCATGGTGCCAGTCATTGGCTTGTACATCTTTGTAGCTGGCTGTTCCAGCAGATGTGCCGTTCAGCTGCAACAGATTATTGATCATTTGCGTAAACTGAGCACGGGTGATCACTGCATTTGGATCAAACTTGTTATTGCCTACGCCGTTAAGAATACCCAGATCCTGCAAGCGATCAATATTTGCCTTGGCCCATGAATTATTCACGTCTACAAAGCGAGTTTTGGCAACAGACTTCAGTGTAATAACAGAGCTGTCAGCAGTGTCGTTCAGATCAGCAGCTGTACCTTCTCCACTTGCAGCTGTTACAGTGTTGGCATCTGCTGCTGGGGTTGTAGCAGCAGAGCCGCCACCTCCTCCGCCAGTTCCAACTTCAGCTGCTGGTGTTACTGCTCCAATACCTGCTGCGCTGGTTACGCCATTATCTGCCGGAGCTGGTGTTGTTGTAGCAGGCGCTGTAGCTGGGGCTGGTGTTGTAGCAGCTGGTGTTCCGCCTGTTGGTGTGGCTGCAGTAACAGGATTAGCTGGTGCCGCTGGTGTACTTGGTACAGTTCCGCCGGTTTCGCTCGGTACGGTACCTCCATTTTCACCAGGTACGGTTCCGCCGGTTTCACTTGGAATACTGCCGGTAGTTCCGCCATCATCGTTTCCTGCGTCGGTTTCTGGATCAGTTCCTCCTCCGGTTCCTGGGTCAGTTCCTCCAGTTCCTGGGTCAGTTCCTCCAGTTCCTGGGTCAGTTCCTCCAGTTCCTGGGTCAGTTCCTCCTCCGGTTCCTGGGTCGGTTCCTCCTCCCGTTCCTGGGTCGGTTCCTCCACCCGTTCCTGGGTCGGTTCCTCCACCCGTTCCTGGATCAGTTCCTCCACCCGTTCCTGGGTCGGTTCCTCCACCCGTTCCTGGATCAGTTCCTCCTCCAGTTCCTGGGTCAGTTCCTCCTCCAGTTCCTGGATCGGTTCCTCCACCCGTTCCTGGGTCAGTTCCTCCACCCGTTCCTGGATCAGTTCCTCCACCCGTTCCTGGGTCGGTTCCTCCTCCCGTTCCTGGGTCAGTTCCTCCACCCGTTCCTGGGTCAGTTCCTCCTCCGGTTCCTGGGTCAGTTCCTCCTGGAATTTCTACTCCATTATAAGGAAGTGTTGCAATTTCTGTTTCCGTTCCATTGCTGGTTACCGTAACGGTCAGTTCACCATCGGTTGTCGGGAACGTGAAGTTTACTACTGCTTGGCCATTGCCGTCGGCTACTTGTGTGCCGAGCAGGTTGCCATCAGCATCATAAACTTTGACTGTATCGCCGGAAGCTACATTAGTTACTGTAACGGTTCCTTGGTCACCATCTACATTGCTCAAATCAGCGGCTGGTGCTGGCGTTGCTGGAACATCTACTCCGCTGTATGGCAGCGTTGTAATCTCAGTTTCCGTTCCATTGCTGGTTACCGTAACAGTCAGTTCACCATCAGTTGTTGGGAACGTGAAGTTCACTACTGCTTGGCCGTTACTATCGGCTACTTGTGTGCCGAGCAGGTTGCCATCAGCATCGTACACTTTCACTGTATCGCCAGAAGCTACATTAGTTACTGTAACGGTCCCTTGATCACCATCTACATTGCTCAAATCAGCGGCTGGTGCTGGCGTTGCTGGAACATCTACTCCGCTGTATGGGAGTGTGGTGATTTCCGTTTCGGTTCCATTGCTGGTTACCGTAACAGTCAGTTCGCCATCAGTTGTCGGGAACGTGAAGTTCACTACCGCTTGGCCGTTGCTGTCAGCTACTTGTGTGCCGAGCAGGTTGCCATCGGCATCGTACACTTTCACTGTATCGCCAGAAGCTACATTAGTTACTGTAACGGTTCCTTGATCACCATCTACGTCGCTCAAATCAGCGGCTGGTGCTGGGGTTGCTGGTAAATCTACTCCGCTGTATGGCAGTGTGGTGATTTCCGTCTCGGTTCCATTGCTGGTTACCGTAACAGTCAGTTCACCATCGGTTGTCGGGAACGTGAAGTTTACTACTGCTTGGCCGTTACTGTCGGCTACTTGTGTGCCGAGCAGGTTGCCATCGGCATCATACACTTTGACTGTATCACCAGAAGTTACATTAGTTACTGTAACGGTTCCTTGATCACCATCTACATTGCTCAAATCAGCGGCTGGTGCTGGCGTTGCTGGTAAATCCACTCCGCTGTATGGCAGTGTTTTAATTTCTGTTTCGGTTCCATTGGTTACTACAACTACTGTCAGCTCACCTTGTTCGTTCGGGAAGGTAAATGTCAATGTAGCTGTACCATTTCCATCAGCCACTTCGCTTGCGAGTACCTGATTGTCGGTACCATAGACAATAACAGTATCTCCTGAGCCGACACCTGTTACGACTACGGTTCCCTGATCACCACTCACATCACTAATTACTGCATCAGGTGTTGAAGGGGTACCTGGATTATCGATCACAACATCTGAATAGTTAATGGAATCTACTAGTATAACCGAACCATTACGTTCCAAACGGATAACCAGTGTACCTTGAGACTTGGTAAAAGTAACCGGAATACTTAGTTGTCCACTTGTAGTGGCTGTAGCTGTTCCCAGTAGTTCATCATTTTCGTCGTATACATTAATAACATCGCCTGCTTGTACTCCATTTGCACTTACAGTTCCCTGGTCCCCTGTTACATTTACCAGTTCAGCTGTTACCTGTGTTGCCGGCAGTTCTACTCCGCTGTATGGCAGCGTTGTAATCTCCGTTTCGGTTCCATTGCTGGTTACCGTCACGGTCAATTCGCCATCAGTTGTCGGGAACGTGAAGTTCACTACTGCTTGACCGTTGCTGTCGGCTACTTGTGTGCCGAGCAGTTTGCCATCAGCATCATACACTTTCACTGTATCGCCAGAAGCTACATTAGTTACTGTAACGGTTCCTTGATCACCATCTACGTCGCTCAAATCAGCGGCTGGTGCTGGCGTTGCTGGAAGATCTACTCCGTTGTATGGCAGCGTTGTAATTTCCGTTTCGGTTCCATTGCTGGTTACCGTAACAGTCAGTTCGCCATCGGTTGTCGGGAACGTAAAGTTTACTACCGCTTGGCCATTGCCGTCAGCTACTTGCGTGCCAAGCAAATTGCCATCGGCATCGTACACTTTCACTGTATCGCCGGAAGTTACATTGGTGACTGTAACGGTTCCTTGATCACCATCTACGTCGCTCAAATTAGCGGCTGGTGCTGGCGTTGCTGGAAGATCTACTCCGCTGTATGGCAGCGTTGTAATCTCCGTTTCGGTTCCATTGCTGGTTACCGTCACGGTCAATTCGCCATCAGTTGTCGGGAACGTGAAGTTCACTACTGCTTGACCGTTGCTGTCGGCTACTTGTGTGCCGAGCAGTTTGCCATCAGCATCATACACTTTCACTGTATCGCCAGAAGCTACATTAGTTACTGTAACGGTTCCTTGATCACCATCTACGTCGCTCAAATCAGCGGCTGGTGCTGGCGTTGCTGGAAGATCTACTCCGTTGTATGGCAGCGTTGTAATTTCCGTTTCGGTTCCATTGCTGGTTACCGTAACAGTCAGTTCGCCATCGGTTGTCGGGAACGTAAAGTTTACTACCGCTTGGCCATTGCCGTCAGCTACTTGCGTGCCAAGCAAATTGCCATCGGCATCGTACACTTTCACTGTATCGCCGGAAGTTACATTGGTGACTGTAACGGTTCCTTGATCACCATCTACGTCGCTCAAATTAGCGGCTGGTGCTGGCGTTGCTGGAAGATCTACTCCGCTGTATGGCAGTGTAGTAATTTCCGTCTCGGTTCCATTGCTGGTTACCGTAACAGTCAGTTCGCCATCAGTTGTTGGGAACGTGAAGTTTACTACTGCTTGGCCGTTGCTGTCGGCTACTTGTGTGCCGAGCAGGTTGCCATCAGCATCGTATACTTTCACTGTATCGCCGGAAGTTACATTAGTTACTGTAACGGTTCCTTGGTCACCATCTACGTCGCTCAAGTTAGCAGCTGGTGCTGGCGTTGCTGGAAGATCCACTCCGCTGTATGGCAGCGTGGTAATCTCCGTCTCGGTTCCATTGCTGGTTACCGTCACGGTCAGTTCACCATCGGTTGTTGGGAACGTGAAGTTCACTACCGCTTGGCCATTGCCGTCAGCTACTTGTGTGCCGAGCAGGTTGCCATCGGCATCATACACTTTGACTGTATCGCCGGAAGTTACATTGGTGACTGTAACTGTCCCTTGATCACCATCTACGTCGCTCAAATTGGCAGCTGGTGTTGGCGTCACTGGCAGTTCTACTCCACTATATGCAAGCGTTATAATCTCTGTCTCGGTTCCATTGCTGGTTACCGTAACAGTGAGTTCACCATCGGTTGTCGGGAACGTAAAGTTTACTACTGCTTGGCCATTGCCGTCGGCTACTTGTGTGCCGAGCAGGTTGCCATCGGCATCGTACACTTTCACTGTATCGCCGGAAACAATATTCGTAGCTGTAACCGTTCCTTGGTCACCATCTATACCAGTCAATTCTGCTACTGGATCTGTTGTCGGGAATACAATTCCCTGATAATCAAAGCTGCGTACAGTAGTTTCCACTCCACCAGAAGCTACTTTGGCAAAAAGTCGTCCCTGTGCTTTGAGGAATTTGAAGCTTACTGCCGCTTTGCCGCTTGCGTTTGCCGAAGCAGATCCAAGCAATTGATCGTCATCGTCATAGACTTTGGCGATATCGCCTTCATTCATGCCTGTCACTGTAATAACCGCCTGGTCTCCCTGTTCGGAATCCAGAGCAATATCGGCTACCGGTGCGTTGGCTGGTGGAACTTCTTCAGCCGCATACGTCACTGTTACAATATTACTGTCCATCTGATTACGTGTCAGTTGTACGGATACGGAGCCGCCTTCGGGCAGCAGCTGTACTTGCAGCATTACCCAGTTAAATGAGCCGGCAATATCGCTGCCCAGCAGTGTTCCATTGGCATCATATACACGGATCATATCGCCTTGCTGCAATCCGGTTACTTGAACCGTATCTTCATCACCGGTCACATTGTTTACACTGACACTGGATTGAGGCAATACCGGACCCGGTTCTGCTGTATATACGACATCTGTAGCTATGCTGGCAATACCGCTATGCTCTCTTGTAAAAGAAAGCGTACCTCCGTATGGCTGCAGTGTCAGACCAGCCGTAATATTGCCATTTGTATCTGCTGTTTTGGTGCTGATTACATTATTGCTTTGATAAATAGTAACAAGATCACCTGCTACCAGATTACGGATACTGACGCTATCCATATTTCCTTCATTATTTACAATCGTAATATCTGCCGCCGGAATCGGAGGCACGACTTCTGCTCCATACGATACAGATACCGGGCTGCTTTCAATGCCCAGGTATTCTGTACTTACCTGCATTTCTCCGCCTGCCGGGATCAGGGTCAGTTCAATAACAACTGTACCACTGGCATTGGCTTTGCCGGTACCCAGTACCTCATTATCCTGATACACCGTAATTGCCTGATCTTCTTTGAGATCGGTTATGGTTACAGTGTCTTCATCGCCGTAATTGTTTTGTGGTTGAACCTGACTTGCATCAATTGCAGGTACGATAATGGAGCCGTAGCTGATTTGTGCAGTTGGACTCTCGACTGTATTACGAACCAGGCTGACGCCTACTACACCACCATTTGGAGCCAGATCGGTATCCACTGCAGCTACTCCGTTGCTGTCCGCAGTACCCGTACCCAGCAGTTCTCCATTGGCATACACATGGATGATATCGCCATTTTGCAGACCACTTACTGTTACTTTGGAGGTGGCTTCGATCAGATTCTCTACTTTGATTGCAGCTGGCAGAAGAGGTTTGACGATCTCTGCACTGTAGCTGACGAGTGTTGGCACACTTTCCACACCATTACGCACCAGCGCTACACTCAGGCTGCCGCCAACAGGCAGCAGAGTTACAGGTACTTCTAGCGTACCGTCTGCCTGCAGATCAGCACTGCCCAGCAGATCAGCGCTGCCATATACTTTTACGGTGTCACCCTGTTTCAGGCCGCCAATTTTAACGATATCCTGACTGCCGGTATTGTTATCTACATTTACACTTGCTGCCGTCAGTGCCGGCACGACTTCTGCCAGATACAGAACCGGTGTCACTACACTCTCTACGCCCTGTGAAGTTACACTGACATCGATGACACCACCTACAGGTACGAGTGCTGCATTGATTACAGCCTGACCGTTACTGCCTACAGTCGCTGTACCCAGCACTTTACCGTTACCATATACGGTGATCAGATTGCCCTGTGTCTGTCCGGTAACGGTAACTGTATCGTTATTGCCGGAATTATTACTTACCGTGATATTGGCAGCTGTTACAGGTGGTACAACAACTGCTCCATACGTGATGGAGGTAGCAGCACTTGCCAGTCCATTACGCAGCAGCTCCACGCTCAGACTCCCGCCCTGCGCATTCACACTCACCGGAATACTGACTGTTCCGGAAGCACCTGCAGTAGCAGTACCAAGTACTGTACCGTTGCCATATACTTTTACAGTATCACCATTGTTCAAGCCGTTCACACTTACATTTGCTGTTCCATTCAAAATAGGAGACATGGAGATCTGGTTGCTCAGAATAGCAGGTACAATCTCTGCTACATATACAACCGGCGTCGCCAGACTTTCCACTCCTGCATGATTCACACTGACATTGACCGAACCGCCTACAGGAAGCAGTTGTACAGGAATGGAGACTTTCCCCTGCGCATCTACTGTGCCTGTACCCAGTACACCTGTGCCATCATATACAGTGACTGTATCTCCTTCTGTCAGATTTACAGCCGTAACAACATCTGCATTTCCGGACAGATTTTTCACTTGAATATTGCTGGAGAGAATCGACGGAACGACAATGGCCGCATAGTTAACCGTCGTTGTAGCACTTTGCAGGATACCCTGCTTTACACTGATATTGAGACTGCCACCTGCCGGTTCCAGCAGAACAGGTAATGTCAGTGTATTGGTAACTGCCGGTGCTGTTGCCAGAACCGTGCCGTTGGCAGATACTGTAACGATATCTCCGATCGACAGATTCTTGACAGTTACCTGGGAAGTTCCACCATATGAATTGGTAACTGTTACATTACCGGAAGCTACCGGCGGAATAATTTGAGCCGGATAACTGACTGGAGTCGCTGCACTCTCTACACCGCTGCGTTTGCGGGTAACACTCAGGCTGCCGCCTTCCGGTGTCAGTGTTACTGCAATGGTAACTGCTCCATTGCTGTCTGCTGTGCCCGTACCAATCGCACTGCCGTTGGAGTAGACTGTCACCAGATCGCCTGCGGTCAGTCCGGTTACAGCTACACTATCCTGAGTGCCGTACGAATTGCTGACACTGATATTAGCTGCCGGAATCGGACTCAGTACGGCTGCTGTATAGGTAAAGGAGGTTTTTGCACTTTCGGCTGTACCACGCAGCGCACTCACCTGAATCGTGCCGCCTGCTGCAACCAATGCTGCCGAGATGCTTGCCTGTCCAGAAGCATTGACTGTACCTGTACCGAGAACTTCATTTTTATCGTTGTAGACGGTAATGGTATCTCCCGGGTTTTGGCCGGTAACCGTAATAGTCGAATTGCCGCTGATTGCATTGCTTACACTGATCTGTGCTGCTGTCGGCGGAGGCACTGCACCGATCACTGTGAATGTTCCCTGCTGGGTTGCTTCCCCAATCGTAACATTCAACAGATTTTTAACAGAAGCTCCAAAAGAGTAATTGCCTGCTGCAGGCAATGTCTTGTTATTTAAAGTTAGCGTATTGGAAGCCAACAAGTTGAGTCCAATTAAGGAAGCGTTTAAAGTTATCGTTCTTCCGTCACTACTGATTGCGTTCGCCGGAAGATTGGTTCCGTTAAACTTGTCCGCTACAGTGGCTGTAATACCTGCAGGTAAGGTAAATACCGTACTGCCTGCCAGATTCAGTTGAATGCCAGGTGCATACGTAATAGCCAAATTTGTTTTTTGGCCTGCCACATTCTGTCCATTTGCTGAAGATATACCTAGTGCTCCATCTGCTGCCTGGACATGACCTGGCCAGCTGGAGAATACCAGCGCCACTACCAATAACATGGTAAACAGCGTATACCCTTTTTTCCTCATCTCTTTCTCCCCTTTTGAACAGTTTTTTGGGTGCCATGCAAAGAACTAACAGGATTTTTACTTGGCGTATAATCTTACTTTCGCCGTCATTTTTAATATGGATTATAGGTCTTTTCTCCTAATATAAGGTAATTATGTATGATTCTACTTTCTTAGATTAATTACGACAAAATTAGAGCATCAAAAAAGACCATCTTATGTGCAAGATGGCCTTTGATTTATAAACTTTTGTACTTGTCCGCACAATTATAGATCCATGCAGCAAGATATTAATGTGATTTATCCTATACTTTTATTGAATACAGCGGCAATCGCCTGTGCACGATCCGTTACACCCATTTTATTAAATATATTAGTTAAATGATTTTTCACCGTATGCTCACTAATAAATAGCGTAGCCGCAATTTCTTTGTTGCTGGACGCTTTGACAACCAGCTCCAGAACTTCCTTCTCCCGTGGAGACAGCCCAAACTGCTTTACAATCGCATCCAGTCCGCGGCCTTCTGCTCCTTCTGCAGTAAGAGCCTTAGCTGCCGGCGCTTTCTCTTCCACCAGATTGATTTCGGTCTGAAGTGTATGTCTGCTCAGTACAAACAGGCGGAATTGACTGACTAATCCCTGATCCACACCATTGATCTGCAGATCATTCACTACGCGCATATCATGATCGCCAGCTGTTGCAATAGCAAAAGCCAGGGCCATAATCTGCCCACCTTTGGAATAGGAACCGGTGCCAAGAATACTCTGGTCGTCATGTATATGCTTGTAGTCCTCGATCATTTCCGCTTCCTGCTGGAAAAGATGCGGGAAGCTGCGCAGCATGGAAGGATCGGTACACGACATCAGACAGGCACGACCAATCACATCGGCTTCTTCCTTGCTGATGCCGCCCCACATAGCAAATTCCTGTACAATTTTTTGGGCATCGGCAGTCAGCTGATAATGAGCAACATTCCATTCCCGGATAGCTTCATGCAAAATATGCGCAAACCGGTTGCTGTTGGACAAATACTGCTGCCGATCATGAACAGACTTCATGACGACACTGCCCATCATTGCCAGAGCCGACAAAATCTCGCGACATTCTTCGCCTTCCTGCTCATTGCTGACAGCAACGCACAGGACAGCTCTTGTCCGGTCTGCATAGACGATCGGATATTCCAGCATCAGCGAGAACGGAGTAGTCGGATTAATGAAGGAACTCGCTGCAGGCTTATCACTATTGTCGAGATAGCGGCGGGCGATATCCTTGGCATATGTTTCCCCTTTGGGACTCTGCATACCGCGCGCAACCATCTGTATTTTTCCATCTTCCGAAGAACGGTGAACCACAATGGAGGCGGACGGATTCCACACCAGATTGAGGCTCATATCGACCAGCATGAACATCACACGCTGGATATCCTGCACCGATATAATCATGCGGGACAGCTCAATCAGCGGCTTGAAGCGCTGCAGCTGTTTCTCCATTTTCTCGTACGTAATATGGTTGCCGATGTACCAGCCCATTAGGGAGATCATCGTTTCTTCAAACTGCGGATTGATACTTGGCGTAGAGCGTTCTTTGAAACTCAGGCCAAATAACAGTCCGTATACCTCATTCTCATAACGAATCGGGAAACACTGCACTTCATAGACCGAATCCAGCCCATTTTGCTGGAAAAAGTGATTTCTTGGGTCCCGCGATATATCTCTCCAGCGGCTCGACTGCGGACTGAGTACTGCCTGTCCGAGGAAGCCTTCGCCTTCATGGAAGGTCGAACCGCCCAGCGTTCCCGAATTCATGCCCATACTGTTCATGATCGTATATTTGCCCGGAGCCGTTTTGAGTGCAAATCCGAATACGTCTGCCAGATCGCTGCTCGCCAGTACCGCACGAGTAATTTCTTCGATCGGATTCCCGATACTTTGCTCGGTAATCAGCGTTTCATTGAGTGCATTCAGGCGCTGGGTCAAGCGGTTTTCCTTGAAACTCGATTTTAAGATAAGAGATAGCGCTTTGGCGAACTTGGTAATCTTTTCACGCTTGAAAATCTCCTGATCGGGAGAAATTTCGCCCGTATTCTGAATCCAGCTGCGCATTAACTCAATAAAGTCAGCAGGTGCCCCGCTCTCCGGCTGTACATAATTTGGATGCGTAATGATGGACTGAAGCGTTCCCTGCTGAATCAGTATACCGCCCCATACATACATGCCTGTATCGGACTGATCTACTGATACAGGAGCAATCAGCCATTTTACACCCGGTACCCATTGATCGGACAAAATCGTCTGACGGATGCCCTGCAGTTTATCGATCTCCGTCTTGAACATGTTTTGCAGTTCACTGCTATATTTTTCAAATACGGAGGAATCGTCAATATTGGAAGGAGCCGTTATCAGCTGACCCTCATGGTTGGTAACAAAGACCAGCAGATTGGTCAGCTGGGCATACGTATCCTGAAGTTCCTGACAAATCTCTCTGGTATCGTTCATCATATAAGTATCAATCATAAGCATTCAGATCCACTTCTGTCTGTATATAAGGAGCTTTATATCGATAGATCGCACGTATCCCTTGCCCATTCTTTTCCAGAATGGACATCTCCGCCAGACGGTTCAATGCCTGTTCCGTTACCTGCTGGCTGCGGCCAAGCCGCTTGGATAAGCCGTTGCTGGTCTCGATCGCATACGGGTTATTTTCAAAAAATAACGTGCATTCCATCTGCAATGTAATCACATCACTTTCTGCCACCATAAGGTCCCAATCCCTCCTTATATCAATTGTACGAAAGGTTTCTCGGCTACATTTGCGATAATGTGTGGAGCAGATACACGTCCACTCGGAGATTTGGTCACCTGCAGATATTGGTAATTACCATCTACCCACGTACGAATTACACCATTGCATGTACGCTCAAGGAACGAAGCCGTTTCCGAACCAATCTCGGCAAAGTTACAGTGTACTACAATGGTAATACCCAGTGAGCGCCACATCGACATCTCTTCCGCAAAATAACGAAGCAGGAAATCTTTTCCTCGCTCGGAAATAATCGTATTCAGATCATAATATACAAACCAGCGCTTGTCACACAAATCTTCACATTCAAAAATCGGATTCAGCCGCTCGTTAAGCACCTGTGCATACTCTTCATTAGTAACTTTATCCACACGAACCATAGCTTTTTCCAGATCCGCTTCCACTGCTCTGCGATAATGTTCAATAAAGAAGGCTTTCCCTTTACGTGCTGCTTCTCGCAGTGACACCCCAAACAGCTCGATCGTGTCTGCAAAAGTATCCAGCGATGTATTTCCCGACATCATCGTCACCGTACAATCGTCATCCTTGATACGCTGGGAATAAATTGAAGACAGCAAATAACGGTAATTGGCTTTGCTGTTTGTATCAATCATGAATACACTGCCCCGTGGAATACCACCTGCCAGCATATCATCCAGCGAATCGATACCGGTAGACAGCACTTCCGCTTCGCGAATCAGCATCTTGTCTTCGGCCATCGACAGGGAAGGCACAATATATACGCCATTATGGATAAACTTGTAGGTATGTTCCCCTTCCAGAATACGAGTACCGCGCATTTTCAATACTTCAATCGTCCGCTTGCGGTATTTATCCATTAGCGGCTTGAGGGACAGGCGTACAATCCCATCGCAAATATAGTTCTCAAAAGGCATGCTCATCCCTTCAAACTCGGAATACTCCCGGATAAAAAAGGAAGTCAAGGAATGCTTGCGCATAATATTACGGATAGAATATACATTCGTCCGTACGTTTTCTTCATCTCCCACCATTCTAAAAAGACTGATACTGTCAATAACTACCCGCTTGCAGCCGATCTCATTAACGATCTGTTCGAACAGGCCATGAGGCTGGAGCATTTGTTCCAGCAAAATATCCGGTTCCATACAAATAACGCGCAGCTTGTTCTGCCTTTCAAGATCCCGCAAATCCCAGCCAAAGCCGTTCATATCCTCATAGATCTGCTCCGGAAGTTCCTCGAATGTAATGTAAATTCCCGGTTCATTATGCTTAACTGCACCTTCTACCAGAAATTGCATACCAAATGTTGTTTTGCCGGTTCCCGGTTCACCTTCCAAAATTACTACAGCTCCAGGCGGCACTCCACCATATAGAATATCG
Organism: Paenibacillus bovis; assembly: GCF_001421015.2. Lineage (NCBI taxonomy): Bacteria > Bacillati > Bacillota > Bacilli > Caryophanales > Paenibacillaceae > Paenibacillus > Paenibacillus bovis. The sequence goes on along the minus strand of NZ_CP013023.1, from coordinate 757,280 downwards.
TCCAGACCTGGTATACCCGTTTGAACAGCCTTCTTTTTCTGCATATACTGCTCCCTCCATCTGTAGAATATTTTAGTCAAGCAAGGGGTAGCTTTGTCCTACGAAGATGACTGTACAGCAATTATAACAACCTATCGCGATTTGGAGAAAGGTATTTTCCATTTTTGTAGAAATAGAGTAGAAATAGAAAGGTGTTTAATCAATTATACCCTTTTTTTCCAATTATCAATGATGTATTCACAATAAATTATTGCGATACTTCCAAGTATTAAACATATTTTCCAGCAGCCCCTCTGCTCAAAGAAAAAGCTGGAAACCATCCAAGATTTCCAGCTTTTGCCTTATATTATTGTTACGCATAATTGCAGTAAAAAGATTAAACTTTTTTACCTATTTTTTCATTATTATGCTCGGGGTTCCAGTGCCTGTTTTAATTCTTCGGAAGAGTTGTTCCACCATTCCTCATTATGACTGACAAGCAGCTGACGAAGCGCCGCTTTTGCTTCCTCATCCAGTCCTTCCAGCATAACCCGGCGCTTGATCGCGTAATCCAGTTTGTTCACATGCTCGGCGAGAATCTTCCAGCCTTTTTTATCTTCTTCATTAATCCACATCTCGCAGGCAGTAGCTCCGGCATAGTTGGCGCCTTCTGCCAATTTGTCTACTGCTACCCATACGACCCATACCTGGCGACCGCCCTCCACCTCTTCACGATTCGGTGTAAACTTGATACCGCGCTCGACCTTGCTCTTGGCATGCATGGCACCAATATCGATACGCGCTTCACCACGATCTACTATTATAGGAGAAACATTGTTCAGATTAATGGCACCTGCGCCAAATCCTTTGTGCTTGCTGCTTTTGGTACTGCTACTGATAATATTGAGAGATACTGCTTTTTTGCCCGGTTGATTTTGTTCCATGAGTCTAGTAACTTCCTCTCTGTATTGGATATATGAGTCATAACTGTTTATAATGGTAAAATGAGTTTGTTCGGCTGTTTTTATTTCTTACTGTACATAATAACATCATCATTATTGTAACGAATATCCTTTTAAAAGCCAACGAAAGTCGATTCCTGTCACTTTTTCGGCAAAAAAGAAATTTAATTGTCTCAAATGTATAAAGTTTACAAATTTATAACCGAAAAAGATTAAAGAACAGGCAAGCATAAGCCCAAATGAGTACGAATAGGCATTGAATGAAGAACAAAGATTAAATTTTTTTAATAATTACAAACCTGATAGTGACGGGCTTTCTCGCTTGCTAACGCATTCATTTAGCAAGTTATCCTTAAAAAAGGATGAATAAACGTTTGCCAAAGTAAAAAACCTCTGTTAAAATAAATCCAGCGAGTTATTAGTAACAACTTTGTAAACTTTAACAATGAAGCTTGTAACTTTTGTCAGAAAAGATGAAATTTGTCGTGAATCGAATATGGACTACGGTGCAATCAATAAGTGTGAAGCCAAATTCCGTGGCACCGGGAAGCGGGGGAACCGTTTTGGGTGAATTGATCTTGTTTCGGAGGGATCATAGGGGAAACCTTCTACCGAATCCTTAAGCTAACCTCGCAGGCATTGGAAGGGGACAAATGATTTTGAATATGAAAAAGAAACTAACCGCCGCAGTAATGGGATTCGCAATTGCGTTTACTGTTATGGGGACTAGCAGTGCAAGCGCAAATTCCAAAATGGACCAGATCATCGAACCAGCCATGGGTACACCATATCGTATTGGTGGAACATCTTTTAGCGGTTTTGACTGCTCCGGATTTACTCAATATGTATTCGGTCAAATGAATATCGATCTGCCTCGCCAATCGACTTCTCAGTATCAAGTCGGCGACGCTGTATCCAAAAGTGATCTGCAAGCTGGGGATCTGGTATTCTTCAACACTACGGGGGCAGGCGTTTCTCATGTAGGCGTTATGGTAAGCAGCAGTCAATTCGCACACGCTTCAACATCCAAAGGCGTACGAATTGATAATATTGATATGGACTACTACCAAAACCGCTATGTGGGCGCTAAGCGTGTAATGAGCAACTTCTCTTACAGCAGCTATGCAGCCGAGTAATTAACATTTATTCTAACTGTATATATAATTCATTTACTAACCGTGAAGGATTCCCGCCAGAATCTTTTGCGGTTTTTTTATTGCTTACTTGTAAGACGTAACAACCTGGGAATAGGTTACATATTTTGAGAAAAATAATTGCTGCAATGTGAAGTTCGACTGTTCAGGTAATTATGTCTACTATATAGTACCCGGATCGTAATTATGGTAAACACATTTTCCAGTAAAAATTAATATTAATTTTTGAAATATCGGGCAAACGCACTTTATAGTACGCTTGTGATTTGTGCGCTGTCGTAAAGCAGCTGATCATGGATATTATTCCTTTTCGGATTATATCCTGGCTATTAAGCTTGAATGTGAACCGTGCCACTTTTATAATCTGTAGTAGCTAACTGTACAGGATGCAGTCCCAGCAAGTGAGACACTATGATATATGATGAGGAGTGACTGTTATGAATCATTTTTCTGTACCTTACTTTCATACTGCTCCCCTCCATGAGCAGCAGGCTGCCGAAATATGTGAATGGGTATACGACCCGCCTTATGATATATATGGATGGATGTCCTGGGACCAGATGCAGGAGCTGGAGATCGAATTTGGAGACCCCGAACTGCGACAGCAACAGTATCTGGCAGTATTGAATAATAAGGGAGAACTGGCCGGCTTTGCGCAGCTTTTTCCTTTGCAGCAGACGATTCGGCTGGGTATCGGCATGCGGCCGGATCTGTGCGGTCATGGCTATGGTGCCGAATTCACCCTTGCGGTCGTAAGAGCCGCTATCCAGCGTAATCCGGAGGCCGAGATTGATCTGGAAGTGCTCACCTGGAACCAGCGCGCGATTCGTACCTACCAGAAAGCAGGATTTCATATTACCGATACGTATACACGGCGTACACCGGATGGCATGAAGCCTTTTTATTGTATGGTTTATGAAAAGGAGAATGCCTAACCTTTTCTTCATAGCAGCATCCGTGAATTCCAAAAAGCACATCCGGCAGCGTATAGACTGCGAGATGTGCTTTTTTGGTTATAAGCCGCCGATACCCGGCAGTCTTTTATTCAACTATCCGACTATTGATATATAAACACACCTGAGTAACGACCGATATCAGATCAGCGATACAAAAGTCATCTCTTCCTCGCCAATCAAAATATTAATCCGATGCGTATCCGGGTCATGAATAACAATCCCGCTGCCTACATGAATCACAGGCTCTGAACCCAGTGCATAGAAAAGATCTTCAGCCAGCGCTTCCTGTACTTCGAGCTTTTCGCTATCCTGAAGCGCTACCCATTCTTCCGATTCCATATGAAAAAACATATAGCTGTCCGGTATCATATCCAGCGCCGCTGTCAGATCCGTGAGAATTTCTTCGTATTCGCGACCGTGTTTTACCCCCATGGCTCTTCTCCTTTCCATCTGCCCATATTGTCACAATTGCCAACTTCTTTCCATTATAACTCAAAAAACTCTTAACAAAGTATCATATTCTGTCGATAAAAAAGTATCAGCTTTTTAAGTAACGCCATCATTCCATGGAAGAGAATGATGCAAGAAATAAACTATACTCATGGACGAGGTGTATTATGCAAATTTCAACAATTATTGGCCTGGCGCTCGGGTTTCTATCCCTGGTGGTTGGTATGGTGCTCAAAGGCGCTCCATTGATCAGTTTGGTTAACAACCCGGCGGCTTACGTTATCATTTTCGTAGGTACGGCAGGAACAATCTTTATGGCATTCCCGATGGCAGAAGTAAAACGTATTCCCAAGCTGTTCGGTATTATTTTCAAAGAAAAACCGCTTATGAGCAAAATCGATTTGGTACGCATGTTCATGGAATGGGCGTCTATTACCCGTCGTGAAGGCTTGCTCGCCCTAGAATCCAAAGTCGAAGAAATTGATAATACGTTTCTTCGCAACGGTATGCGTATGATCATCGATGGTAACGATCAGGAATTTGTTCAGGATGTTCTGATGGAAGATATTAATGCAACCGAAGAGCGTCACCGCTCCGGAGCTTTGATTTTCACTCAGGCAGGTATGTATGCTCCTACACTCGGCGTACTCGGTGCCGTTGTAGGTCTGATCGCTGCACTGGCCGACTTGAGTGATATGGGTAAACTGTCACATGCTATCGCCGGTGCATTTATCGCAACCGTTCTCGGTATCTTTAGTGGTTACGTACTATGGCATCCGATGGCTAACAAATTGAAACGTCTGTCGAAAACAGAAGTCGAAGTAAAGCTGATGATGGTCGAAGGACTTCTGTCGATTCAATCAGGCGTATCAACTATGGCCATCAGCCAAAAGCTGTCTGTATTCCTGACTCCTACTGAAGTTGCAGCAATGGACGCGGATGGAGGAGGTGGAACCAGTGAGCAAGAAGGGTAAACGACATGAACCCCATGAGGAGCATGCCGACGAGAGCTGGCTGCTTCCCTATTCTGACCTGATGACCCTGCTGCTAGCCCTGTTTATTACGCTGTTTTCCATGAGCTCCATGGATGCTGCCAAATTCGAACAGATGGCTCAGGCCCTCAGTGCTGCCTTTTCCGGTGGTTCTGGTGTATTGAACGAGAATGCAATGGCTCCAACTGCTGGTAAAGTGCCGAACAAAGATCCACAGGATTCTACCGCATCTGCTGCTGCCGCACCTTCGCAGGAGACTTCCACTTCTTCCAAGCAAAAACTGCGTGAGCAGCTGAAAAAGCAGGAGCAGCAGGATCTGGAAAATCTCAAACGCAAGCTGGATAAGTATATTAGAGACAATGGTCTGAAATCGCAATTGACGACCAAATTGAATCAGTCCGAATTGAGCATTACGATTAGCGATAACACCTTGTTCGCTTCCGGACAGGCTACCGTCAAAACAGATTCCCGCAAACTGGCCAAGTCACTATCGACCATTTTGCAGGAAATTCCGAATTACGATGTTATCGTCTCCGGTCATACGGATAATGTACCGATCTCCAACTCCCGGTACACATCCAACTGGAATCTGAGTTCGGACCGTGCACTTAATTTCATGCAGATTCTATTGCTGAACAAAAATCTTGATCCACGTAAATTCAGTGCGATCGGTTACGGCGAATATCGTCCGATCGTCAGCAATGATACTAATATCGGTCGTGCCAAGAATCGCCGTGTTGAAGTCGCTATTGTCCGTAAATATGTGGACAATGATGTTAATCCTACGCTGCAATCTCTGACAGGCAATAAATAATCGTGTCTACGATATTTAGTTAATCATTTTGCAAACAGGCAGATACAGAGCATTCTGTGTCTGCCTGTTTTTTGATTTTTTATACCTGCTCTTTGCGTATTGCGATTGAAAACAAAGAAGGGATTGCCTACAATTATAAAAGGACATAAAATAGCAATATTTTGATGTTTTAGACGATTTTTTTGTGCGATTTTATCCACAGAACGCTTACACAGCAAGGTTTTCCACAGCAAAATATAGTTATCCACAATTTTATCCACAAGCTGTTAACAACGAATATTTGTTCGATGTACAAGTACGATAAATAGCCATACCAAAAAGGAAGTGTTTTCAATTTTAATGGAACAACATACGCACTGGATGAGAGAAGCTATTCGGGAAGCTGAGAAAGCAGAACAGCTGGGTGAAGTCCCGATCGGTGCGGTTATTGTCAAAAATAATGAGATAGTCGGACGTGGTTATAATCTGCGGGAGACGACTCACGATGCAACTGCCCATGCCGAGATTTTGGCGATTCGGGAAGCTAGTGAATCGCTTGGCTCCTGGCGTCTGCTGGACTGTACATTATATGTAACCCTGGAACCCTGTCCGATGTGTGCAGGTGCTATCGTACAGAGCCGTATTCCCAATGTGGTCTACGGGACGATAGATCCCAAAGCCGGCTGTGCGGGTACCCTGATGAATCTGCTTCAGGAGCCTCGCTTTAATCATCGTACCCAGGTGCTGGACGGTGTTCTGCAGGAAGAATGCGCCTGGTTGTTGACCCGATTTTTTCGTGAACTGCGCCTGCGTCTCAAAAAACCCAAACCATTGCAGCCTGAGTAAAGGGGGTTCCCGCTATGTCGATGTCGCTTGAACTGTATAATACCCGCAAAGGAATCCATATTCGGCAGCTCCAACCTGATGATGCCGAATCTCTCCTGCAGCTTCGCCTGCAAAGCCGTGAAGCGAATCAGCAGTATGAACCGCGTTATCCGGAAGATTTTTTTACACTGGCCAGTCAGCTGGATCTGATTTACCGGCGCCGCCAGGAAGCAGCAGAAGACCGCGGATACCTGTTTGGCATCTTTATAACGGCACAGCAGGAACTGATCGGCACCGTTTCGCTAAGTCATATCGTTCGTGGTGTAGGTCAGTTTGCCGAGATCGGATATTCACTGAGTCATCTGCTGCAGGGTCAGGGATATATGACTGCAGCGGTCAAGCTGGTTTTGGAGTACGCCTTTCGCTCGCTTGGGCTGCATCGTATCCAGGCAGGTATTATTCCGCATAATACAGCTTCGCGCCGTGTAGTGGAGAAATGCGGCTTCCAGGCAGAAGGCATTGCTCGTCAGCTGGTCAAAATTAATGGCGAGTGGGAAGATCATCAGATTTATGCCATTCTTGCCAGCGATCTGGAGGAAGACTCCTCGATCTCCTATGAAGCGCCGTTACCCCTTTCTGATCCCAATTCCCAATAAGCTATTTTAGTCGATATTCAATCTATCATTATTCAACTTGTATTGAATGATGTGATACTGCTTTTTAATAAGCATATGTTTACTTTAGGTATAAAAGCTTGCCATACACGTCGTCACAACAACACAGCATAACAAAAACCCTCACTGTTCAATGTGAACAGTGAGGGTTTTTGTTGAGACTGTCACAGGCAAAGTACTCTCCTGTAATCGTCTATTTAGATAATGGCATGGATCTTAGTAGCCCATTTCCTTTTGCAGTTGATCCATCGTTACTACATCAGCACCGGTTGGGATGCCCAGTGTAAATGTTTGTTTTTCGTTGATTTTGGAGTACTGGCTGCTTCCTTCCAGCGCTACCTTCACGTTTTCCTTGGTATCCGGATCAGCAAATACTGCATCCATAACCATTTGTTGATATACCGGGAAGTTGTCATCGTTGATAGCTGTATTCACATGGAACTGGTTCAGCGTCATGTATTTATCCAGCTCGTTTACCGATTTGGTGAACTCGTTCTGGGAATCTTCCGATTGAAGCGATTTTTTCACTTCATCGATATCGGATTGTGTAATATTCAGTGCGGAACGGTATTCTTCTTTGGACAGTACATCCAGTACAGCTGGCAGTGCCTGTTTTACAAAGATCGTTACTGCTTCTTTGGCATTTTCGTTAGTTACTGCGAATTGAACAACTTGCTTCGCATCTACGCCTTCAGGCAGAGCTGCATCTTTTTTATCTACATCTTTAAAGTATTTCGCTTGGTCGTATTTATCCAGTACTGCACTGGACAGCTCCTGCGACAGTTTTTGGCTGGTTTGTACGCTCAGCGGTTTGTACTCTTGACCTTCCATCTTAGCCAGTTCTTTCATATCCAGCTTGAGGAATTTGCCGACTATTGTTTCCGGCAATGGCAGCATAGGGATTTGCGGGATTTTGACATACAGTGTGTCCTGCGTCATCACCATTGGAACTTTGATATTGATTGCGCCATCACTCAGGTTGACGTTCATCGTCATTTCCGTTTGCATTGGGTTACTCTGATATGCACCGGTTACAGAGATCTGTGCATTTTTCAGTGTATTGGCAATCTGCGCATTGGTTGGATCTGTTGATGCTGCGCCGTCAGCAGATGTGAATGCCAGATTTGTGATTTTAAACTGTGTTGTCATTGCATACGATGTCATTTGCGCTGCATTGGTTACAGCTGCTTTTACGGCTGTTTTTGGTTCTTCCTTTTTCGTACAGCCTACCAGTGCCAGTGTGAATACCAGCAGGATCGCCAAAAGGCTTCCAGTCAATCTTTTGTTCATGTTGTTACCCCTTTCGTTTGTGTCCATCAATGAAGTAATGCTCCATGTTACGCAAGCAAACGTTTTACGGACTCCGCATCCATGATAAACCATTTTGACAGTATTTTAAATGACAAACCTAAAATTGGCTGCAAATAACTGCAAAATAATCAAAATTGGCATAAAATCCGGCATATTTACCGGTCTATATCCAATTGTAGCTTATACATAGGACCCTACAGGACTCCTTAGTGAATATCCCTTTTCTTAAAACGTCCACCTTTGACATCATGAATATTGCCTACCGCCATAAACGCATTTTCGTCAAAATGATTGACGATTTCCTTGAGCTTGGCTTCCTCCAATCGGGTAATTACACAGAAGATAACCTTCTTCTCTTCTCCCGAAAAGCCGCCTTCTCCGGATAAATAAGTAACCGTTCTTCCCAATCGGCTGATAATCGCATCGCCTATATCATGCGTACGCTCACTGATAATCCATACCGACTTGGATTGATCCAGACCATCAATCGTAATATCAATGACCTTGGTCGCGATATAATAAGCGATAATGGAGTACATCGCCCTGTCCCAGCCAAATACGAATCCTGCTCCGCACAAAATAAATACGTTCAGGATCATTACAATTTCCCCTACAGAAAAAACTGTTCGCCGGGATAGCAAAATAGCGATAATTTCTGTTCCGTCCAAGGAGCCGCCGGAGCGCAATACAAGCCCTGTACCCAACCCGAGAAACATGCCTCCAAATACAAAGGCGAGTACCGTTTCTTTGACAAAAGCTTCGACCGGATGCAGCAGCAGCGTACCTGTCGACATGACGGTAATCCCTAGCAGGGTAGACAACGCAAATGTCTTGCCGATTTGTTTATAACCGAGCACCAGAAATGGAATATTGAGCAGAAACAGAAATACCCCCAGCTTCCATCCCGTCAAATAGGACATGATGATGGATATCCCTGTAATTCCGCCGTCTGTAATGTTGTTGGGTACCAGGAATAATTCCAGAGCAGCCGCTACCGTAGCAGCTCCCAGAATAATGAGCAGCGAGCGAATCAGCGTACTTTTGAGTGAACGTCTTCCGTGTTCTACCGGTGTGAACTCGGATACCGGAGGTTGTTTTACAGCCATGGCCTTCCTCCTTTTTCTATGTACGTACTTTCATGCCACATGGTGGCAACTTTTTTCCAGCAGTCCGAAAATAACAAACGTTCACCTTTATATTATGGCATAAAATGGATGCTCATCCTATATAAATCAGGCTATCTGTAGCAAAAATACAAAAAAAGCCGTCCCTATTCGGAACGACTTGGTTATTGTAGATGTATGGCGGAGAGGGTGGGATTCGAACCCACGTGGGCTTGCACCCTAACGGTTTTCAAGACCGCCCCGTTATGACCGCTTCGGTACCTCTCCATTAAATCCTAATATTGCACAACACAAATATCATATCATACATCTTTGTACATGACAACTTTTATTTTGTTTTGTTACCGATCACTTCTACACCGCGCATGTAAGGACGCAGTACTTCAGGTACGATTACGCTTCCGTCTTCCTGCTGGTAGTTCTCCAGAATCGCAGCTACAGTACGTCCTACAGCAAGTCCCGAACCATTCAGCGTATGCACGAATTCCGGTTTGCCTTTGCTATCTTTGCGGTAGCGGATACTTGCACGACGTGCCTGGAAGTCCTCTACGTTCGAGCAGGAAGAGATCTCACGGTACATATTGCTTTCCGGCAACCACACTTCCAGATCGTACGTTTTAGCCGCGCTGAAGCCCATATCGGCTGTGCAGAGTGCCAGTACACGATAAGGCAGACCCAGCAGCTGCAGCACACGCTCGGCGTTGGCTGTCATTTTCTCCAGCTCTTCATAGGATGTCTCCGGCTCAACCAGCTTGATCAGCTCGACCTTGTTAAATTGATGCTGACGAATCAGACCACGCGTATCGCGGCCAGCTGCACCAGCTTCGGAACGGAAGCATGAGCTGTAGGCAACATAATGCTTGGGCAGATCTTCCTTGGACAGAATCTCTTCACGATGATAGTTGGTTACCGGTACTTCAGCAGTAGGGATCAGATAATAATCAGAATCCGTCAGCTTGAACAGATCCTCCTCAAATTTCGGTAGCTGTCCTGTACCTACCAGGCTATCGCGGTTAACAATGTATGGAGGCAGAATCTCCTCATATCCATGCTCTTCGCTGTGCAGATCCATCATAAAGTTGATCAGCGCGCGTTCCAGACGTGCACCCATTCCTTTGTAGAACGTAAAACGGGAACCTGTTACTTTGGCTCCGGCTTCAAAGTCCAGAATGCCCAGATCCTGAGCTACATCCCAGTGTGCTTTCGGTGTGAATTCGAACTGGCGTGGTTCGCCATCGCGCCGGATTTCCACATTATCGTCTTCTGACGCGCCTACAGGTACACTGCTATGCGGAAGATTTGGAATAGACAGGGTCAATGCATCGATCTCTGTCTCCAGGGTGCGGATTTCTTCATCCAATGCTTTGATCCGATCGGAGACCTGACGCATCTCCAGAATCAGTTCTTCGGCATCCTCTTTATTCTTTTTGCGCTGAGCCACTTCTCCAGATACGGTATTCCGGCGATTTTTCAGCTGCTCTGTCTCCTGCAGCAGTTCACGACGCTTGGTATCCAGCTCCGGGAAGCCTGCGATCAGATCGAGCGATTTACCACGATTTTGCAGCGCTGTAGCTACACGATCATAGTCATTGCGCAGTATTTTAACATCCAACATAAATAACCCCTCCTAATAAAATAACCTTAACTCCCGGTTCTCTTTTTCGCCGACAGGACAGCTCTTCCACAGCCGCCTGTAAAGGCGATAAACTGCCGGAAAAGCGATACACTGTACCGGGCAAGCGAGAACTTGCCGCCATCCGCAGAGAATCACATTCTACTGGCGGAAGCTGCCAAGAGTTAAGGTATGGTCTATCCTGTATATTCCTATTTGCATACATTTCTGTATACGTTATAAATCAAATGACTGCTTTTGTACTCTGGTCGTAGACTGATTATTTCGCAGCAGCCAGAGACTGTGCCACCATGTCCACAAAGTACTGATGAAGACGATAATCATCGGTTAGTTCCGGGTGGAAAGAGCAGGCCAGCAGATGCCCCTGTCTTGCCGTGACAATCTCGTCGTGATACACCGAGAGCACTTCTACTCCTTCGCCAACCTCTTGAATAAGCGGTGCACGGATAAATACCGCACGAATCGGCTCATCTATTCCTTTGACATCCAGATCAGTCTCAAAGCTCTCACGCTGTCTGCCAAAAGCATTGCGGGATACGGTCATATTCATCAGGGACAGATGCGCCTGATCATGACCGGCGATTCGCTCTGCCAGTACAATCAAGCCGGCACAGGTGCCAAACAAAGGCTTGCCCTGGGCAGAAAACTGCTGCAATGCTTCAATAAAGCCATATTTGCGCATCAGCTTGCCGATCGTTGTGCTTTCTCCGCCGGGAATCACGATTCCGTCGATCTCTTCCAGCTGCTCAACACGCTTGACAGTAACAGCTTCTGCTCCTGCTAACTCAAGACTCCGGATATGCTCTGCAACGGCACCCTGTAGTGCCAAGACACCGATTTTCATGTGCAATCCTTCTTTCTTACCAGCCGCGATCCTGCATGCGCTCACCTGGAGTTAATTTGGAGATTTCGATGCCTTTCATTGGAGCACCCAGATTTTTGGATACTTCTGCGATCAGCTTGTAATCGTTATAGTGTGTAGTAGCTTCTACAATCGCACGGGCAAACTTCTCAGGGCTATCGGATTTGAAAATACCGGAACCTACGAATACACCATCAGCACCCAGATGCATCATCAGAGCTGCATCCGCTGGTGTTGCTACGCCGCCTGCCGCAAAGTTAACTACCGGCAGTTTGCCGTTTTCGTGTACGCCAATCAGCAGATCATAAGCAACACCCAGGTTTTTCGCTTCCGCATACAGTTCATCTTTGGACATGTTCTGTACTTTGCGAATCTGGCTGTTGATATGACGCATATGACGTACGGCTTCTACGATATTACCGGTTCCCGGTTCGCCTTTGGTACGGATCATAGATGCACCTTCACCGATACGACGCAGTGCTTCTCCAAGATCTTTGGCACCACATACGAATGGTACGGTGAAATCATGTTTATCAATATGGAATACTTCATCAGCCGGAGTCAATACTTCACTTTCATCGAGGTAATCAACACCCAGTGATTCCAGTACTTTAGCTTCTACATAGTGACCAATACGTGCTTTGGCCATAACAGGAATGGATACTACTTTCATGACTTCTTCCACAATAGTAGGATCAGCCATACGGGCTACTCCACCAGCAGCGCGAATATCAGAAGGTACACGCTCGAGAGCCATAACTGCCGTAGCACCCGCAGCTTCTGCTACTTTTGCCTGCTCTGCATTCATGACGTCCATGATGACGCCGCCCTTTTGCATTTCTGCCATACCTCTTTTAACTCTCGATGTACCAGTTTCCATGTCCATGCCTCCTGATTATTTCTGTAAGCATCGTGCATATAGCATAATGCTGACTTTCTAAAATGATATGATTCCGTCGGCCTGCGCCATGGAAGCTATACGCACTGCCAGCGCGGATTACAGGACAGAATCTAACTCATAATTTTACATGACACTTCTGCAATATACAATACATTTACTTCGAGCAGGTAAAGTGAAAAAGCGGCCAAAGACAAGAAGCAGGACAGCCTTACGGCATGTACTGTACTTCTCGTCAGCAGCATTCCATCAAGTTAATTAAAACATGTTTTTAACAGAATCGAACAAATCGCCAAACAGATCACCGATCGAGCGGAAGAACAGGCGCAGCCAGCTTCCTTTTTCGACGGGTTCAGCAGCAATCAGGTTAACCGTAGTGACCTGATCCTGAGCGATACTATCGTTTTTATAGGTGTATGTGATTGTTCCAAGCGCTTTGCTTGCTGCGATTGGAGCAGTGCGTGCTGCTTCATCGGACTGAGCTACAGTGTAAGTTACATTTTTGGGCTCTGTGCCTTTTGGTACAACTACGTTAACAGCTGCATCGGTAACAACAGGCACTTCTGTTGCTGCGCCTTTAACTACCGGAATAGTAGCTAGACCGGATACAGCGGATTTTGCACCAATAATTTGTTTGACTTCAAAGTTATCAAAGCCGTAATCCAGCACTTTTTTGGTTTGTTTGAAGCGTTCAGCTTCCGTTTCCGCTCCCATAACGACACTGATCAGACGCATGCCATTACGTTCAGCTGTTCCTGTAAAGCACTGCTTGGCTGCTGCCGTATGACCTGTCTTCAAACCATCCAGACCTGGATAAGCGTATGCTTTAAAGTTGGTGATAGATGAATTGGATTCCAGCATCCAGTTCCAGTTCACTACAGGATCTTTATCTGTCGGACGGAATTTGAAAGATTGAATACTGGTCACGTCGCTAAAATCAGGGTGATCATCAACAATATGACGAGCCAGAATCGCTGTATCCATTGCCGACATTATCGTTTCTTTACCATCATCCGGACGGCTGGCTTCTGGCATATCTGAGATATTTAAACCAGTCGCATTGGCAAAGTGAGCTGTTTTCATACCAAATTCTTTGGCTTTGGCATTCATCAATTTAACAAAATCTTTCTCTGTGCCGCCAATTTGTTCAGCTAATGCTACAGAAGCATCATTGGCTGATCCAATTGCCATAGCCTTATACAAGTCCAGTACAGTATGCTTATCGCCTGCTGCAAGAAACACACGTGAGCCAATTTGAGCAGCAGCATTTTCAGATACGGTTACCACATCGTCCCATTTCAGCTTGCCTTGTTTAACATAGTCAGACACCAAGTATTCTGTCATCATTTTGGACATACTTGCTGGCGGCAGAGCTTCGTCGCTATTAATAGACAGCAAAATTTTACCGGTTGATGCTTCCATCAATACGGCAGATTTCACCTGTAATTCAGGTGCTTTTATATTAGATACAGCTCCTGTTTTGGTATCAGCAGCCTCTGTAGATTTGGTATCTGTAGAAGTATTGGTGCTGGTAGCAGATGCTGCCATGGCAGCTGTAGGAATAATCGTAGATATACAAAGCATATTTACAAGCATCAGCGATGCTACACTTTTTTTGATCAATTGACGTTTCGACTTCTTACCTTTTTGCGTTAATAACTTGCGTTCCAATGTATTAATGCTCCCCTCAAAGTCATAGCTTATGTTGTTCATGTAATATACCGTCTCCGGCATTTATGCAGTTCCATGATTACAATCACCGGTAAATCCTCATATCCGAATAATTATAATCATTTAATCCCGGATAATTCAGCTATTCAGCAGAGCAGATCAATGACCTGTTCAGTATAACAGCTGCTTATGTAACAGGCATAATGTATGGAAAAGCCCAATATCACAATGACTTTCTAATTTTAGCACACGCCGCCATGCAAAAAAAGACAAGCTTGCTGAAAATCACAAGCTTGTCCGAACGTCAATAAAAATCTAAAACGCCAGCCAGGTCGCTTCATCCAATTTTGCAACCAAAAGAGGGTGTATCAAAAGTGTGTACTTCTTCTATCCCACTTTTTTCTACATCATTTTATGGATATGACCTGACTGACTATTTGAATTTTATTTCAGTTGCTTCCATCATAAATGCTATTACTCATAGGTAGTCAGCACTGCTCTGCTGATTATAGCTCTCTTGTGCCGAGATTCTGTTACAGCGAGTAGTTTGGTGCTTCTTTAGTAATTTGAATATCATGCGGATGACTTTCGCGCAGACCTGCACCAGTAATGCGAACGAATTGTGTATCGTTGCGCAGTTCCGACAGATCTGCTGTACCGCAATACCCCATACCGGAACGCAGACCACCGATCAGCTGATGAACCGTATCCGACAATGGCCCTTTATAAGCTACGCGGCCTTCGATACCTTCCGGAACGAGCTTTTTGTCATCATCCTGGAAGTAGCGATCTTTACTACCCTGCTTCATTGCAGCCATGGAACCCATACCACGATATACTTTGAAACGACGACCCTGATAGATCTCCGATTCGCCCGGGCTTTCCTCCGTACCGGCAAACATACTTCCCAGCATTACTGCATCTGCGCCTGCTGCCAGTGCTTTGGTGATCTCACCGGAGTACTTGATACCACCATCGGCAATGATTGGTACACCATATTCACGTGCTACTGTTGCACAGTCATAAATCGCTGTAACCTGAGGTACACCGATACCTGCGATAACACGAGTTGTACAAATCGATCCTGGGCCGATACCTACTTTGACAACCGAAGCGCCTGCCTGGATCAGATCACGCGTAGCTTCGCCAGTAGCTACATTACCCGCTACAATTGTCAGTTCAGGGAACATCGAACGCAGCTTGCGGACTGCATCCAGAATGTTAATATGATGACCGTGTGCAGAGTCGACGACCAGCATATCCACACCTGCATTAACCAGTGCTTCTGCACGTGCAAATGCATCCTGGGAAACGCCAACAGCCGCACCGACGAGCAGACGCCCTTGGGCATCTTTCGCTGCATTTGGGAATTGGATAGCTTTTTCGATATCTTTAATTGTAATCAGACCTTTGAGGATATTATTTTCATCCACCAGAGGCAGTTTCTCGATTTTATGCTTTTGCAGCAGTACTTCTGCTTCCTGCAGTGTAGTACCGACTGGAGCAGTAACCAGATTCTCGCTGGTCATAACTTCACTGATTTTCATGTTAAAATCATGGATAAAGCGCAGATCACGGTTGGTAATGATACCGACCAAGGTGTTGTTTTCATCTACAATAGGTACACCGGAGATGCGATATTTGGCCATTACTGCCTCTGCATCAGATACCATTTTATCTGGAGTCAAAGAGAAAGGATTCGTAATAACGCCACTTTCGGAACGTTTTACACGATCCACTTCTTCTGCCTGCTGCTCAACCGGCATGTTTTTGTGAATAACACCAATACCGCCTTCACGTGCCATAGCAATCGCCATTGCAGCTTCCGTAACAGTATCCATACCTGCGCTGATCAAAGGCACGTTCAATTTTACATTTTTACTCAGTGTTGTAGCGACACTTACTTCTTTTGGCAATACTTCAGATTTACGCGGTACTAACAAGACATCGTCAAATGTTAGTCCTTCTTTAGCAAATTTTGTTTCCCACACGAGGATGTTCCTCCCTTTATTTGGTTTGCTGCCTATCGTATTGAATAATTCATTCCGCTCGCCTACTCTGCACGACTTCCAGGATTATCTATCGCAAACCCTCTGAAATCTTCCGTTAAAGCTATTCTCAGAAGTATTCAATCAACTGGATACTCTATTAAAACCCTTAAATACCAAGGAAATGTACGCCTTGAAAATAAGTTTCTGAAAATATATTATTGCCATCTTAGCAAAGGGGTTATAGGCTGTCAAGAATGTTCCGGCAATATCACTCAATTCCAAGTCTTTGCTCTTACAAGGAGTACTGTTGTCCACGCTAGAAGGACATTAATACTTATTATATTAATTCAATACTGTCATTTTATCTAATAATTACATTATACAAATATCATCATAAATATACTCTTGATCTACCGTATTACTCATCAACCTCTAAAATTCATCCGAATATTTTCCATTTTTATGAATAAGCACTATAATATTGGGTACTTTATAAACAAACCACTCTAACCTCGAAAGGAGTTTGATTATGAAAAAAGGTATGGCTTCTTTACTCGTTGGTTCTGCTTTGTTAATTGGTACAGGTACTGGTGCGCTGGCTGCTACGAACATGGAGGAAGTAACTGCATATTTAAATGATCAAATCAAAGTAGAAGTAGATGGAAATCCAGCAACACTGCAAACAGCTAATGGTAAAGAGGTAACACCTCTTACCTATAATGGCACTACGTACCTTCCAGTACGTGCTACAGCAGAATTGATGGGAGCAAATGTAGTATATAATGCTGCAACAAGTACAGTTCAATTGACTACAGCTACAGGCAATACGTATGCCGGCACTACCGCTTCAACAGGAACAACCGATACGACAACAGGTACTACAGATAGTACGACTGGAACAACCACTAATACGAATACAGGAACGACTACCGATACCAACGCAACAGGTACAAACACTGATGAAAATGGTACACCTAACCCATTTACTGAAACCACCAATAGTGGAACAGTGAACGGTAACGGCGGAACAGTAGATTCCACTACCGGCGGTGAAGTAAATAGCCCAGCTTCCGGAACAACTGTTGATTCTACTACAGGCGGATCTACCAACCCTAGCCAAGATGATGATTCTTTAGGTGAAGATAGCTAATATTAGTGATTCTAATTAATTAGGCGACGCATATATAAGAAAATAAACTACCAAATAATTAAATAGCTTCCAAGAAGAATTTAATTAATAATAGTTAACATTACACCAACTACACAAAGACTCTTTCCACTTGGAAAGAGTCTTTTAAGTAGGCAAAAATGCTTCCTACGTATATTCATCTCTACATAGGTCCATCTACAAGGTAGCAACAAAGGCTTAAAACCCAAACAAAAAAGACGCTATCCAGTGGATAACGTCTTTCTTTTTCGTCGCTTGGCAACGTCCTACTCTCCCAGGACCCTGCGGTCCAAGTACCATCGGCGCTGGAGGGCTTAACGGTCGTGTTCGGGATGGGTACGTGTGGAACCCCTCCGCCATCATCACCAAACGTCTTACCTTACAGGTTGATCACCTGAAAACTGAATCCGAAACGAAACACCGCTGTTTTAGAACGCTTATTTGGATAAGCCCTCGACCGATTAGTATTGGTCAGCTCCATGCATTGCTGCACTTCCACCCCCAACCTATCTACCTCGTCGTCTTCAAGGGGTCTTACTAATTGGGAAATCTCATCTTGAGGGGGGCTTCACGCTTAGATGCTTTCAGCGCTTATCCCGTCCGCACGTAGCTACCCAGCGATGCTCCTGGCGGAACAACTGGTACACCAGCGGTGCGTCCATCCCGGTCCTCTCGTACTAAGGACAGCTCCTCTCAAATTTCCTGCGCCCACGACAGATAGGGACCGAACTGTCTCACGACGTTCTGAACCCAGCTCGCGTACCGCTTTAATGGGCGAACAGCCCAACCCTTGGGACCTACTTCAGCCCCAGGATGCGATGAGCCGACATCGAGGTGCCAAACCTCCCCGTCGATGTGGACTCTTGGGGGAGATAAGCCTGTTATCCCCAGGGTAGCTTTTATCCGTTGAGCGATGGCCCTTCCATGCGGTACCACCGGATCACTAAGCCCGACTTTCGTCCCTGCTCGACTTGTAGGTCTCGCAGTCAAGCTCCCTTATGCCTTTACACTCTTCGAATGATTTCCAACCATTCTGAGGGAACCTTAGGGCGCCTCCGTTACATTTTAGGAGGCGACCGCCCCAGTCAAACTGCCCACCTGACACGGTCCCTGTACCGGATCACGGTACCAGGTTAGAACTCAGATGCGATCAGGGTGGTATCCCAACGGCGCCTCCAAGGAAGCTTGCGCTCCCTCTTCGTAGGCTCCCACCTATCCTGTACAAATCGCACCCCAGTTCAATATCAAGCTGCAGTAAAGCTCCATGGGGTCTTTCCGTCTTGTCGCGGGTAACCTGCATCTTCACAGGTATTAAAATTTCACCGGATCTCTCGTTGAGACAGCGCCCAAATCGTTACGCCATTCGTGCGGGTCAGAATTTACCTGACAAGGAATTTCGCTACCTTAGGACCGTTATAGTTACGGCCGCCGTTTACTGGGGCTTCGGTTCATAGCTTCGCTTGCGCTAACCACTCCCCTTAACCTTCCAGCACCGGGCAGGCGTCAGCCCGTATACTTCGCCTTGCGGCTTCGCACAGACCTGTGTTTTTGCTAAACAGTCGCTTGGGCCTTTTCACTGCGGCCCCCTCGTGCTATTCACACTACCGGGGCACCCCTTCTCCCGAAGTTACGGGGTCATTTTGCCGAGTTCCTTAACGAGAGTTCTTCCGCGCGCCTTAGAATTCTCTTCTCGCCCACCTGTGTCGGTTTGCGGTACGGGCACCTGCTTCCTGGCTAGAGGCTTTTCTTGGCAGTGTGAGATCATGACCTTCGCTACTATAATTTTCGCTCCCCATCACAGCCTGGCCTTAGAGCATGCGGATTTACCTACATGCAAGCCTCACTGCTTAGACGGACATCCATCAGTCCGCGTCACTACCCTCCTGCGTCACCCCATTGCTCATAACGGCTTTCGGTGGTACAGGAATTTCAACCTGTTGTCCGTCGACTACGCCTTTCGGCCTCGCCTTAGGTCCCGACTTACCCTGAGAGGACGAGCCTTCCTCAGGAACCCTTGGGCTTTCGGCGGATCAGATTCTCACTGATCTTTTCGTTACTCATACCGGCATTCTCACTTGAATTCTGTCCAGCGCTCCTTACGGTACACCTTCAACCTAAATTCAACGCTCCCCTACCCCTGATACGAATGTATCAAGCCATAGCTTCGGTGGTGTGTTTAGCCCCGTTACATTTTCGGCGCAGAGTCACTCGACCAGTGAGCTATTACGCACTCTTTCAATGGTGGCTGCTTCTAAGCCAACATCCTGGTTGTCTAAGCAACTCCACATCCTTTCCCACTTAACACACACTTGGGGACCTTAGCTGATGGTCTGGGCT
>NZ_CP013023.1:677500-732500 GCF_001421015.2 Paenibacillus bovis | reverse complement strand
ACGCTGGCGATAGCGCAGCTCTACATCTTTCATCCCATGATATTTATCCGGCAGTGGCAGCAGGGACTTGGTGAGTACTTCCAGATCTTTTACTTTGATAGATGTCTCGCCTGTTTTGGTTTTGAAGACCGTACCGGTTACACCGACGATATCTCCAAGATCCAGAATAGTGAATGCTTCGTATTTGGCTTCAGGTACAGTGTCTTTGCGAACATAAATCTGAATACGTCCGCTCAGATCCTGAATATGTGCAAAGCTTGCTTTACCCATGCCGCGCTTGGTCATGATACGACCAGCCAGACTTACTGTTACTTCTTTTTCTTCGAGCTCTTCTTTGGTCATCGTCTCGTAGGTATGCAGCAGGTCTGCTGCATTAGACGTGCGTACGAACTTTTTGCCGAATGGATCGATGCCCAGTCCGCGCAGTTCGTCCAGTTTGTCACGGCGTACCTGCAGTAGCTCGTTCAGTTCACTTTCACTTATGTGTTCCTGTTCTTCTTGACCAGGATTCAATGTTTCATCAGACATCGCTGGGTCTCAACTCCTTTGAAGGTAATAACTTGCCGGCTCTCTCATAACTATAGAAGGAAGCAGATACCTATATAGATAAAGGTTGCACTGGGTCTATCGCAGACAGATCATCCAGTCGCCTATGCGATCTGGCAGCAATCCTTTTTGGACACTGTACTTCACGCTCTACGTCATCTCGCCTGCAGCCGATCCAATACAGAACCTCTGTACAAGCCGCTATATTCAGTCAACAAGCTACATAATTATAGTGTACTTGATTTGAGGACAATCTGAAATCTCTAAAACCGATATTGACGCTTATTTCGCAAAAACCGTGCTTATTTCAAGAAAAAAGCTCCCCTAGGGAAGCTTTTTGGTCAAACCGTAAGTATACATAATAACTACAGCTCGCTGTAAAGCGCATCTGCCAGTTATTCAGGTACGTACATCTTATCTTTTGATTTCCAAGATTTTGTACTGGATGACACCAGCAGGTACGTTAACATCAACTACAGTACCTTTTTGTTTGCCCAGGATTGCTTTACCTACCGGGCTCTCATTGGAAATCTTGTTCTGGGAAGGATCGGATTCGGCTGTACCTACGATCGTGTACTCCATTGTGTCACCAAACTCCAGATCTTCAACGATAACGGTTGCACCAATGCTAACCGCATCTGTATCAATCTCATCACTGTTGATAATACGTGCATTGCGCAGCATTTTCTCCAGTGTAATTACGCGTCCTTCGATGAAAGCTTGCTCGTTTTTGGCATCTTCGTACTCAGAGTTTTCACTGATATCACCGTATCCAATGGCAACTTTGATACGTTCCGCTACCTCACGTCTTTTGACGGACTTGAGGTTTTCCAATTCATCTTCCAGCTTGCGTAGACCGTCCTGTGTTAAAATGAATTCCTTATCGCTCATCTCAACCAATTCTCCTGTCATGTGAATAATTTTCGAAAATTCGCTTTGGGGTCTCCCAGCATGATAATAGCCAGTGATTCAGAAACAGCGAAGACTCATGCAAGATGATCAAAACGATAGTGACGCAGGGAAATTCCCCAGAGGATATATGATATCTAATCATGGACTCAGGCAAATTTATACTGCAAAAGTATATGGGAATGAATGTGAAATGTCAACCAAAAGGCTGGCTCAGACGGTTGCGGGTGCAGCACATTGTACCTGTACAAACGGCGCTGCTTCATGATCCGCTGCCGAAGCGACATGATGGGGCTGATTCTCCAGGAAATCCTGAAGGATTCGTACCATTTCGTCGCGTTGGGTTTCTTCCATAATGGAATCTTTGATTTTGGCAGATCCTTTTAGACCTTTGAGGTACCAGGACAGGTGCTTGCGCATTTCCCGAACAGCTACTACTTCGCCTTTGAGGTCAATCAAACGATCCATATGCAAAATGGCAATACGGATTTTCTCCTCGGCGGATGGATCGGGCAGCAGTTCACCGGTTTTGAGATATTCTACTGTGCGATACAACATCCAAGGATTACCGAGCGCTCCGCGGCCGATCATTACGCCGTCGCAGCCTGTTGTATCCAGCATCCGTCTCGCATCCTCGGGCGTAACGACATCCCCATTACCGATCACGGGAATAGATACCGCTTCTTTGGCCTGTTTGATATAAGACCAGTCAGCCTGACCGGTGTAGAGCTGCTCGCGGGTACGTCCATGCACACTGATGGCTTTGCCACCGGCTGCTTCTACTGCCTTGGCGTTCTCGATCACATAGATATGATCATGATCCCAGCCGATACGCATTTTAACGGTTACCGGTTTGTTGACATTGGCTACGACTGCGGCAACCATTTCGTTAATTTTGTTGGGATCCAGTAGCCAGCGGGCACCGGCATCGATTTTGTTGATTTTGGGAGCAGGGCAGCCCATGTTGATATCGATAATATCCGCATTGGTATCCTGATCCACTACTTTGGCTGCTTCTACCAGGGAGGAACGGTCACCGCCGAAAATCTGCAGGCTGATTGGTTTCTCGCGCTCGTCGACAAACAGCATTTTATGAGTACGTTTGTTACCGGCCAGAATTGCTTTGTCGCTGACCATCTCTGCGCATACCAGACCGGTACCAAATTCTTTGGCAATCAGACGGAATGCCGGATTGCATACACCGGCCATCGGGGCAAGGACGACCCGATTTTTCATTTCAATATCACCAATTTTGAACATCTGAGGATTGACTCCTTTGTTACTGCTGCTCTTATCATTCGGATAAGCAAACACAGTTTATACATTAGTTGTACCATGCTGCGGAGAATGTTCTCCGGTCATGGCTGATATAGAGGCAGACTGTATACGACAAGCGGCCAAAGGCCGCTATTTATTTCAATTTTGAAGGAAACGACAAAGGACACGCACCCGCATAACGAACATCCTGCTGCTGATCGGCAACCTGCTGGAGTGCATTTTCGACAAGAGAGAATAATGCAGGCGTATCAGCAGTTACAATCTCCTGCAGCGGCACCAGTACAAAGGCCCGCTCATGCATACGCGGATGCGGCAATTCCAGCGTCTCGGAGTTCAGATAAAGATCATCCATCCAGAGCAAATCGAGATCTACAGTACGCGGCCCCCAGCGTATATCCCTTACGCGTCCAAGTTGGTTCTCAATATGGAGCAAAGTGGACAGCAGTTCATGTGGACTCTGTGTTGTATACACCTTAACTGCCATATTCAGAAAAGAAGGCTGATCCACATAACCAACCGGTGCTGTCTCATAAAAACCCGAACAGCGGATCACGGAAATATCGGCATATTCCTCCAGCATTTGTATCGCCTCGACCAATGTCTGCTCACGATTGCCCAGATTAGCGCCTAAAGCAATATAAGCCTCTGAATAGTCAGAGGGAACGGATGAATTCATAACCTGCACTCACTTTCGTGTACGCCGCAATTCAACAGTCACGCCCTGGAAATGAATATCAAAAGGCGGATGCGGCTTGGTCACTCTAACGGTCAATACATGTACCCCAGTATAAGCTTCCAGCAGGGTCGACGCAATACATTCAGCAAGAGCTTCAATCAATTTGAATGATTTTTTCTCGACAACAGCTTTGACCTGTTCATGAATCTCGGCATAATTGATAGTTTTCTCCAGATCATCGGTTTGACCTGCTTCGGACAGATCCAGCTCCAATTCCAAATCTACATAAAAACGCTGACCCAGTTTGCGTTCCTCTTCAAATACACCGTGATAACCGTAATACTCCATTCGGTTGATAATCATCTTGTCCACTGTCTATTCCTCCTCATGTCAGTTGCTGTATTTTCCCGGCGATCCGGCAGCCTGCATCATCGCATCGCACATGGTTGCCATTCGTTTGTTGGGCTTCACATCGTGTACACGGATAATCTGGCAGCCCTGGGCAATCCCGAATGCTGTCGTCGCGGTTATACCTTCGACCACATCATCGGCAGGCAGATCCAGCACTGTGCGTATAAATCGTTTGCGTGAGGTACCAAGCAGGATAGGATAGCCGAGTTCTGCCAGCTCATCCAGTCTGCTCATTAGCTCCAGATTATGATCCGCATGTTTGGCAAAGCCAATGCCAGGGTCCAGAATAAGATTATCGGGCTGAATGCCGGCTTGCAGAGCAAGTGTAATGCGCTGCTGCAGATCATTTCTCACATCCGCTACCAGCTCGGTGTAATTCATATCATGACGGTTGTGCATCAGAATATAAGGGCAATTGGCTTCGGCGGCTACAGCGAACATCCGCTCATCCGCCATGCCTCCCCAGACATCATTGATTATATGGGCACCGGCTGCCAGTGATTGTCTGGCTACTTCTGCTTTGTACGTATCAATAGAAAGTGGAATATGCGGCAGATGATAACGGAGCGCTTCGATAACCGGAAGCACTCTGCCAAGTTCCTCCTGCTCGGATACCGGATCGTGACCGGGACGTGTAGATTCTCCACCGATATCGATAATATCGGCTCCTTCATCAATCATACGCTGCGCTTGCTGCAAGGCATGTTCTATCGATGTATAGCTGCCACCATCCGAAAAGGAATCCGGCGTAATATTCAAAATGCCCATAATCAAAGTAGAGCGGCCCAGCTCCAGTGTTGCCGGACCACATGTGTAATGTCGTGTATAGTGTACAGGCTGTCTCACAAACGATAAGCCTCCTTTTCATAAGCTGCATATAAACGGGCAGTTATCATACCAACCGCTTGCTGCTGTACAGAGTACATGCGATCATCCGCCAACAGGCGGGTTACCGGCACAATTTCCTGGATAGAATTTGTAAGAAATATTTCGTCTGCGGCGAGCAGGTCCTCCCAGCTGTAGAGTCCTTCTTCCACAGGGATATCGATATGCCCGGCCAGCTCGATAATATGCGCGCGGGTAATACCAGGTAGGATACCGGTACCCAGCGAAGGCGTATGAAGACGATGATCTTTTACAAAAAATACATTGCTGACGATTCCCTCGGCGATCTCTCCTCTGGAGGTGAACATAAGCCCTTCTACACCAGCAGCCGGTTGATCCCCATACTGAAGCAGCTCCTGCTTGCCCAGTATACTGTTCATGTAGTGCAGTGACTTCAGACGAGTATCGCCCTCCGGTGTATTGCGCAGCGTATGCAATTTGCGCAGGGATTTGCTTCGGACAGACAAGTGCTGCTGCAGACTCTCCAGCTCCGCTGCCGAAGAAGGGTTCGATGAATCCGGAGAATCCAGCTGAAGTCGGCGAGGGCTATCCGGCAGTGCCTTGGCGTAAATGACAACAGTAGGCTGCTCATAGGCACCGGAAGGCAAACCCAGTATATCTATCCCGGCAGTCAGCGTGTAGCGGATATAGGCTTCCTCCAGATCAGTGGCCTGCATCAAGGAATGAATATGCAGGCGGATCTGCTTCTCATCCGCCTGCCAGCGAATAGAAAGAGATTCACAGCCAGCTTGCAGTCGCTCCAGATGACGATCCAATAAAAAAGGCTGTCCATTGTACGTACGGAAAGTCTCAAACAGTCCCATTCCATACAAGAAGCCGTGATCCATGACGGAGACCACGGCCTGATCTATAGGTGTAATCACACCATTTATACTGACGTACTGCATCATACGATCGCTTTGTCTACTTTGCGGCTCAGGAAATTACGCAGAATCGTATGCCCATGGTCCGTTACGATAGATTCCGGATGAAACTGTACACCCTCGATCGCATATTCTTTGTGACGAAGTCCCATGATCTCGCCTTCTTCGGTCTCTGCTGTAATCTCCAGGCAATCCGGCAAGCTGCTGCGCTCTACAATCAATGAATGATAACGGGTCGCTGTAAATGGAGATGGCAGACTCTCAAATACCGAACTGCTCTGATGCAAAATCGGAGAAGTCTTGCCATGCATCAGACGCTCTGCACGGATAACATTGCCACCAAATGCCTGACCGATCGCCTGATGGCCCAGACATACACCAAAAATCGGGATCTCGCCTTTGAACTGCTGAATCACATCAATCGTAATGCCGGCTTCTGTCGGTGTACACGGCCCCGGCGACAACAGAATATGATCCGGTGCGAGTTCACGAATACCGTCCATATCAATCTCGTCATTGCGACGTACAACAACCTCTTCTCCAAGTTCTCCCAGGTACTGTACCAGGTTATACGTAAACGAATCGTAGTTATCAATTACAAGAATCATGAGTAATCCTCCCTTTTCTGCAGAGCCGCATCGTACTGTTCACTCAGCAGTACAGCTCTTGCCAACGCTCTGGATTTGTTAAAACACTCTCTGTATTCGCGGTAAGGATTGGAATCGATCACGACACCGGCTCCAGCCTGCATATATGCCATATCTTCTTTGACGGTTAACGTTCGGATAATAATATTTAATTCCATATTGCCGTTATAGTCAATCCAGCCCATCGAACCGGTATACGCTCCCCGGCGTGTCTGCTCCAGCTCTTCTATAATCTCCATCGTGCGAATCTTCGGAGCACCGGTAATCGTTCCGCCCGGAAAAACAGCTGCAATCACGTCATATACATCACGGTCTGCCGCAAGTTCCGCTTCGACACCGGAGACCAGATGCATCACATGCGAATAACGCTCGATCGTCATCAGCTCCGGTACACGTACCGTTCCATAGCGGGCGATACGTCCCAGATCATTACGCTGCAGATCCACCAGCATAATATGTTCGGCTCGCTCTTTGTCATTACCCGTAAGTTCGGCTTCCATCGCCTGATCTTCCTGCTCTGTCATTCCGCGGCGGCGTGTACCTGCAATCGGCCGGGCTGAAACGGAATCGCCTATCACGGAGACGAGCAGCTCCGGTGAAGCAGATACCAGCTGGAAACCAGGCAGACGCAGCAGCCCCATATACGGTGACGGATTGGTCACTCTCAGCCATTCATAAATAGATTCCGGTGCTGTCGATATCTTGCGCTCGCTGCGCAGAGACAGGTTCACCTGGAATACATCACCCTGACGAATATATTCCTGTACAGCGAGCACAGCCTTTTCAAACTGTTCCTGCCGGAAACCGGTGGTGAAGTGGTGATGATCTTCCCTCGAATCGGTCGAAGACAGTGGATGATTGAGCAGAAATTGCTGACGATGGTGCAGAGAGTGAGTTTCTTCTCCAGCTGCTTTATACCAGCTGTTCCACTGTTCCAGCATTCGTTCTGCCTGATGTGCTGCCTGATCGTAGGCTTGCTTGATAGGGTATGATAAAGATGCCATAGCATTCTGATCTGTATACTCCAATGATGCAGACCATTCTGCTGCCGATGCTGTATGCACACAGCAGTAGAGCTTGCCCTCCTGATGATCGATCACCCAGATGTGGTCAAACTTCATCCAGACGTAATCCGGCAGATCCAGATCGTTTTGGAGCTGTTGAGGCAGCTTTTCCAAAGAACGAGCGACATCGTAACCGAGGAATCCTACACAACCTCCCGTAAAAGGTGGAAGTTCCTCTACACGCGGTGCATGGTGAGCTGACATCCATTCGCGCAGCATTTCCAGTGGTCTGCCAGTCATTTTGGAAACAGGCATCAACTGTGGTACCTGTCCCGTAGCGTTGATTGGTGCATATTCGTGAATAACTGCCTCGTTACCTTGACCGCTCAGTAGAGACATCGGTCGCAGTCCTAGATAGGTATACCGTCCGTTTTTACCATTTTCCAATACAAAAGAATGAGGATACTGCTCGTTCCATACCGACTCCCAGCTATCCGGCAGCAACTGGCCTTTTAGCGATACTTCTATCATATAAGGCAGCTGATTGAATCCCTGCTTCAGCCATTGCTGCCAATCCTGTAAGGATATACATACTCTGGTCAATCTGCTTCCTCCAACCTGATCACTATAGTTTGTCGTTAGTATACTAAAGCGGTTGGCAATTGAGAAGCACTGCTGCGAAATACGCTCTATATGTTTACACTATATCTCTGCCGAGCAGCTGGAGGTTGCAGCAAATAAGCAAAACGCCCCTGACTTCTATCCGTAGACAGAAAAAATCAGAGGCGCAGGAGCAGCTGTTAATCAATAACGGCTGCTTGGCATACATCAAGCTTCGAAATTGTACAGTGGTGTGCTCAGGTAACGTTCACCGTTACTTGGAATAATAACCACGATGCGTTTGCCTTTGCCCAGCTGCTTGGCAACCTTGAGCGCAGCATGCACAGCAGCACCGGAAGAAATGCCGGACAGCACGCCTTCTTCCTTGGCTACACGACGAGCCGTTTCAAAAGCTTCATCATTCTCTACATGAATAATCTCATCGTAGATATCCTGATTCAGAATTTCCGGTACAAAGTTCGCACCGATCCCCTGAATTTTGTGAGGACCCGGTTGTCCGCCAGCCAGAATAGGAGAAGCCGCCGGTTCTACCGCATAAATTTTGATATCCGGGAAGCGGCTTTTCAGCACTTCGCCTGCTCCGGTAATCGTACCGCCTGTACCGATACCTGCTATAAAGGCATCCAGTGTTCCACCAATCGAGTCAATCGCTTCGGCGATCTCGGGACCGGTTGTTTCACGGTGTACTTTGAGGTTAGCCTTATTGCGGAACTGATCGGCGATAAAATAATCCGGATTCTCGCTCAGGATATTCTCGGCTTTTTTGACTGCTCCGTTCATGCCTTCCGATCCTGGAGTCAGCACCAGCTCGGCACCGTAAGCACGCAGCAGATTGCGGCGTTCCAGACTCATCGTCTCTGGCATTACGATTACGCATTTGTAGCCTTTGGCTGCTGCGACCATCGCCAGACCGATACCGGTGTTACCGCTTGTCGCTTCAACAATCGTACCGCCAGGCTTGAGTACGCCCTGCTTTTCCGCTTCTTCCACGATACTCAATGCGATACGGTCCTTGACGCTGGAACCCGGATTCTGATATTCCAGCTTCAGGTAGATCTCTGCGCTATCTTCCGGTACTAGACGATTCAGACGAACGAGCGGAGTACCTCCGATCAATTCGGTCACGTTATTTACGACTTTTGCCATGCTGTTGCCCTCCTTCAGATAATGGAACGTAGCTGTGGTAAGTTCACTGCCTATCTATGTTTTCAAACTACGTTATTCCGAGTAAAATAGTTGGTATTAGTATGCTTTAATATTATCAATCCCGTCGGATAATGTCAATGTTCCCGGCCCAGAATCCTACGGTGCAGACGATAAAATACGGGCATTGTACTTACTGCGCAGCTTCTGCTCAAGTTCTGTCAGGGGCTCTGCCTGGGCAAGTGCCGCTTTGCGTTTTGCGGTCTCCCGGCTGAGCTGCAGACTGGAGGAAGACGGTGTACGAATATCTTTGACCTGTACGACAGCATAGTGACCGGTGCTGAGTGCCAGCGGACCCATCACTTCTCCTGCCTGCATCTGTGAGAGAACCTTGATCACTTCAGGCGGCTGAAAAGGATCATCCTCATCGATCCAGCCGAGCTCCCCGCCTTTGCCGGAAGAAAAGGAGTCGATCGACAGCTTCTCCGCTACTGCCGCAAAATCTTCACCATTCTCGATACGCTGCACCGCTTCTTCGGCAGCCTGCTCGGTATCGGTCTCGATCCATGCCAGATCATACTGGTGTTGCGCAGTCTCCTGTGCGTGCTGCTGCAGATAATCCTCTATCTGCGCATCACTCACTTCGATGCTTTCAGTCGCTATCTTTTCCAGCTGGATCTGATATTTGGATTCCTGCTGCAGATCTTCGGGAGTCAGACCGAACTGGGTCTGCATTTCCTTGTAAAAGGCCTGCGGTGAGGCGTATCCGCTCATTCGCTCTGCCAGATCATCCCGGATCTCTGTATCACTGACCGTAATATGACGCGCGTCGGCTTCCAATTGAACAACCCGCCGGTTTATCATCTGTGTCAGGGTCTCCTGACCATATCTTTTTTTCAACTCGCTAATCCATGCCTGTTCACTAATAGATTCATTGCCTACCACTGCCACATCCGTTTGATCCCCAGAATGCTGAACTGCCCGGATCACCCAAAAGGCTCCGAGCAGCATAATGATGACTATGAATAAGACCATGACGGCTGTCCATACCGGTGATTTAACCTTCGTCATATGTCTTGATATCCCTTAATTTCTGGCTGAAGCCAGAATGCGTTCCAGGTCCTGACGGTCAAACTGGTATTTCTCGTTACAGAAATGACATACCACTTCTGCCTGTCCGTCTTCTTCGATCAGTTGTACCAGCTCATGCTCGCCCAGGCTGACCAGTGTCTGTTCAACACGTTCACGGGAACAGGAACAGTTAAATACGATATCCATACCGTCCATAACTTCTACATCCGGCAGAATGCGTCCGAGCAGCTCTTCCAGCTCCAGCCCTTCGTTCAGCAGCGAAGTTACCGGCGGCAGGGTACCCAGTCCTTTTTCCAGCTGATCAATCTCGGCATCGGTCAGACCCGGCAGCAGCTGGATAATGAATCCGCCTGCTACGATAACCGAATTATCCGTATCTACCAGTACGCCTACGCCTACTGCAGATGGTGTCTGTTCGGACGTTGCAAAATAGTACGTGAAATCTTCGCCCAGCTCTCCCGATACGATCGGTACACTGCCGCGATAAGGATCTTTGAGTCCCAGATCCTTGATGACATAAATAAAGCCTTCGGTTCCGACTGCTCCGGCTACGTCCAGCTTGCCCATTGCATTGCTCGGCAAATGAACATGCGGGTTATCCACGTAACCGCGCACTTCACCTTTAGCATTGGCATCGGCAACAATCTGTCCGAGTGGTCCATTTCCTTTGACCTGAAGAGTCAATTTCTCTTCGCCTTTGAGCATGGCGCCCATCATGGCTGCTGCAGTCAAGGTACGTCCCATCGCTGCAGTCGCGGTTGGCCATGTATCATGACGACGGCGCAGTTCCTCTACCAGATGCGTAGAGCGGATAGCAAATGCACGTACTTTGCCACCCATTGCTATTCCACGGATCAGACGATCCGGTTGTGTATTGCCATTATGTTGTTCCATATATAAATGAACTCCTCTCGTTCTGCCTGCTTGATCGTGATGTCATACAAAGGACATATAGTCTATTATAGGGTACATTGCAGCTGAATTCGATAGCTGCTGTGCAAAAATGCGTATATTACCTATCATAAGCATCTGATTACCAACTGTACCATGTTCTATCTATTGTAATTAGACGCGATCATCACGTCAAAAGTTTTGCCGGGGAGAGAAATAGCCATTACTCTCCACTGCGTGGTGCAGGACGGGCAGTACCGAGATTGCGTTCATAAATCAGTCGAAGTCCTTCCAGGGTCAGCATGGGATTCACTTCGGTTACCGTTTCGGTTTCACTCGAAATGAGCTCCGCCAGTCCACCGGTTGCGATAACTCTGGCGGTTACGCCCATTTCAGCGCGGATTCTTTTGACAATGCCATCGACCTGACCCGCATAACCGAAAATAATACCGGATTGCATGGCATGAACCGTATTACGCCCGATGACTTTACGAGGCTTTTCCAGTTCAATATTAGGCAGCTTGGAAGCACGCTGATACAGCGCCTCCGTGGAGATGCCGATCCCTGGTACGATAGCGCCGCCCAGGTAGTTCCCCTGCTCATCAATACAGTCAAAGGTGGTTGCGGTTCCAAAATCGACGACAATCACCGGACTGCCATACAGGGAAATAGCAGCGACGGCATTTACAATCCGGTCTGCTCCCACTTCGCGCGGATTCTCGTAACGCAGATTCAGGCCGGTACGTATACCCGGTCCGATAATCATGGGAGTATGATGCAGATATTTTTCGCACATCTCTTCCAGTGTATGCATAATCGGCGGTACAACAGACGAAATAATAATTCCTTTGATATCTGCGATAGCAACGCCGGACATCTGAAACAGTTGATGAATAGTCACTCCGTATTCATCCGGTGTTGCCTGGCGATTGGTACTGATACGAAAATGATGCAGCAGCTTCTCGCCTCTATATACGCCAAACGCAATATTCGTATTTCCGATATCAATCACCAATACCAATGCGTGTCACTCCCTCTTCTTGTTTCCCAGATCCAGACTAATATCCAGATTATCAAAAGAATAGGTCAGTCGTCCAACCGAGATAATATCGATCCCTGTCTCGGCCAATCCGCGAATCGTGGTGAGCGATACATTTCCCGAAGCCTCAATACGGACATGAGGACTCTGACTGCGAATCAAAGCGACTGCTTCGCGCATCAGCTCATGATTCATATTATCCAACATGATGATATCTGCACCACTTTGCAGTGCTTCTGTGACCTGCTCTATCGTCTCGGTCTCTACTTCGATGGTCATCGTATGCGGAATCTGTGCCCGTGCAGCCTGAACAGCTGGCAAAATGCCACCGGCTGCTTTGATATGATTGTCCTTGATCATGACTGCATCATACAGACCGAATCGGTGATTGCTGCCACCACCAACGCGGACAGCATACTTTTCCAACATCCGGTGGCCGGGTGTAGTCTTGCGCGTATCGACAAGCCGTACCGGCAGCCCATCAATCATATCCACATACTGACGGGTGCGGGTAGCGATACCGGACATCCGCTGCAGCAGATTCAGCGCCAGTCTTTCTCCGGTCAGCAGCGAATGGGTGCTGCCCTCCACTCTGGCGATAATATCTCCCTGAGCCAGAGACTGTCCTTCTGTCGCAATAGCCGTGAACTGAAGAGCAGGGTCCACTGTCTGAAATACATGCTCGGCAACAGGCAATCCGGCCAGAATACCGTCCTGCTTGGCATGGATAACAGCTACACTGTGATGACCTGTTGGAACTGTAGCAGCAGTCGTAATATCACCCGATCCTACATCTTCCTGCAGCCACAGTTTGATCCAATTCGTAAGATTCTCCTGATATCCATTAAACGTCATCTCTATTCTCCTCCATAAGTCCGCGCGTAATATGCTGTAAAGTATGCTTTTGCCAATTCAAATCATTGCGTTCCGGGAAATCTTCGCGATAATGTCCACCACGGCTTTCCTGACGATACCAGGCAGCCTGCAAAATCAGAGCGGCACACAGCTGCATATTGCGCAGCTCCAGCTGTTCATAGGTACAATCCTTATCAGACAGTTCGGGTAACCGGGCGAGAAGCATTATTCCTTCCTGCAAAGTATCGCCACTGCGGCTGATGCCGGCATATCGGGTCATGATCTGCTGCAGCTGCTTCCGGATCTCATGCTCATCCATAGCAAGCATTAGATCGGATGATAAGTTTGTGAATTTATTTACATTTCTCTGGTCGGAAAAATAAGATTGTGCCATACGCGTCGCTAAGGACGAACTTATCCTGTGTATCTGCTGGTTCCCTCTGCTGCGTGATTCGCTCAGCGTATCTCTGTGATCAGCGGCTATCAGATCATATTCAGCATGTATTGTTTCTGCCAGCGGAGTACTCCAATGCGTGTAGAACGGCTCTGTGTCTGCCTTTCGGACAGACCAGGAAGAATCCATAATGCGCTCGATAATCCTTTTACCAAATACGATCGCTTCGGATAGTGAGTTGCTCGCCAGCCGATTCGCTCCATGAACGCCGGTGGACGATACTTCACCACAGGCAAATAGCCTGTGAATACTGCTTTCTCCGTATTCATCCGTACGGATGCCGCCCATCATGTAATGAGCTGCAGGTGCAACCGGTATCCAGTCGGAGGATAGATCCAGTCCATAATTCAGGCAGGTCTCATAAATGGTCGGAAATCGCCGCTGCAGCATCTCTTGCGTCTCATGTGTAATATCCAGATACACGTTCGAGCTGCCGTCCTGCCGCATCTCTTTTATGATTGCCCGGGCGACAATATCACGTGGAGCCAGATCACCCAAAGGATGATATCGCTTCATAAAAGCTTCTCCCTGCCGGTTCCGTAAAATCGCGCCTTCTCCTCGTACAGCTTCGGAGATCAGAAAACGGGGAGCCCCGGGATAACAGAGTGCTGTCGGATGAAATTGTACAAACTCCATATCCCGCAGTATAGCACCCGCCCGATAGGCTATTGCCAAGCCATCCCCGGTCGCTACATCCGGATTGGTCGTATGTTCATACAGCTGACCGCCTCCGCCTGTGCACAGAATCGTCGCTTCTGCCTCCACATACACTCTGGTACCATCCGGCCGCTGTACTATCGCACCGCTGCATTCTTCTCCTTTATGCACCAGATCTACAGTAAAATGATGCTCCCAGATTGTAATTCGATCATTTTCTGCGGCCTGTCGGGCCAATGCTCTTACAATCTCACAGCCGGTCGAGTCCCCATTGGCATGCAAAATACGGCGATGACTATGTGCTCCCTCACGTGTCAGCTCCAGCTGGCCATCAGTTGTATCAAAAGCAGTCCCCAGACGTATCAGCTCCTGTACACCTGATGGGCCTTCATGCACGAGGATATCCACCGCTTTTGCTGAACAAAGGCCTGCTCCCGCGAGCAGTGTATCCTCGCGGTGATAAGCGGGCGAGTCGTCATCGCTGATCACTGCTGCAATACCGCCCTGGGCATAACGGGTGTTGCTTTCCAGAAGGGCTTTCTTTGTGATTAATAGCACGTTCTTATGTTCACTTGCGAGGATAGCCGTGTACAAACCTGCTATTCCCGAGCCAATAATTAATATATCCGTGGTCGTCTGCACCAGATGATGATGCACTTTTTTATCCGACTGGTTATATTCCGCATTCATCCTATACGCCTGCCTTTCTATTGACCGATTCTAGGAAGAAGAGACTTCCAGCATACGCTCCAGCGAGATTCGTGCACGGTCAGCGATAGCTGGTGGTACATAGATTTGCGGCTTCATTGTTTCCAGGCAGTTTACGAGCTTTTTGAGGTTGTTTACTTTCATATTGGGACATACCAGGTATTTACTGGCAAAATGAAATGCTTTGTCCGGGCTGTCCTTGCGCAGCTGATAGCCGGTGCCATCTTCTGTACCCACAATAAATTCCTGACAGTCCGACTCCCGGCAATATTTAATAATCGCAGTCGTACTACCTACAAAGTCACCCAATGCCACTACTTCGGGACGGCATTCCGGATGAACGACAAACTGTGCATTCGGATGCTTGGCTCTCATCTCGATCACATCTTTGACAGTGAGCATATCATGGGTATTGCAGTATCCTTCCCAGATGATCATTTTCTTGTCGGTATGCTGCTGTACATAGTGACCGAGGTTTTTATCCGGCACCCAGATAATTTCGTCGGAATCGACGGATTGGATAACTTTGACCGCATTGGCGGACGTACAGCAGATATCGGTTTCTGCTTTGACATCGGCAGAGGAGTTGATATAGGTGACTACTTTGGCATTCGGATGCTTTTCCTTGAGCCGGCGCAGTCCGTCTACATTGACCATATCCGCCATCGGACAGCCTGCTCGTTCATCCGGGATAATGACGGTTTTGTTTGGTGCGAGAATTTTGGCGCTTTCTCCCATAAAATGAACCCCGCAAAATACAATCGTATCCGCATCGGTCTGTGCTGCTTTTTGAGCCAGCAAAAAAGAATCTCCCCGAAAATCAGCCACTTCTTGAATCTCGTCCCGCTGATAATAATGTGCCAGAATAATAGCATTTCGTTCCTTTTTCAGCTGCAGCAGACGCTCCCGTAATTGTGCATCACGTTCTGCCTTTTTCTCCAATGCCAGAGCTTCCATGAATTCATCTCCCTGTAATAGTTTGAGACAGTTTTCACAATCTTGAACGTTTATCGTTCATCATTGAATAGATGATCTAACCTACTTTGTGAAAAAAATCTCGTAGTCGACTGCGAAATGTGTCAAAATTGTGATCAACATCTCCAATAATGTACACAATCCTTGATAGGATTGTCAATCGGTTATTGGGCGCAAAGTTAACATTTATTTCATCAAAATACGGATCGGTTGTTTAGCGCAAGGAACTATCCATAACGAGGATTATTTATTCTTTTACCAACCTATACAAAAAAAGCCTGAAGATCTCTAAGATCTTCAGGCTTTTAATTTAAGGAAATAGTATGGAATTAGATGGTCGGCGTGCCGCCACCAGAGCCACGGTTATCATCAGAACCGTCTGTCGGATTGTTTGGAATAGTTCCGCCCGCTCCTGGAGCTGATGATGGGTTGTTGTCTTTTTCAAGACGTACCTGGGAGTCGCCAATGCTGTCAAAAGTAGGTTCGCCACCTTCGGAAGGACCGCTGTCGTTACCGCCAGTTGTACCTTCACCCAAACCTTCCAGTGATCCTGTTTCGATCAGATGTTTGATTTGTTCGAAGTCCAGTGTCTCTACTTCAAGCAATGTCTGTGCAACCAAATGCATTTCGCGAGAGTGCTTTTGCAACAGCTCACGACAACGCTCGTACGACTCGGTAATGAAGCGATTCATTTCCTGATCGATTTCGTAGGCAATCGCATCACTGTAGTTCTGCTCATGTCCGAAATCGCGTCCCAGGAATACTTGACCCTGCGAGTTACCGAACTGCATAGGACCAAGCTTCTCACTCATACCGTATTCTACGATCATGCTGCGCACGATGCTGGTCGCCTGCTGGAAGTCACTGTATGCGCCGGTACCAATCTCACCGATATACAGTTCTTCCGCTACACGTCCGCCCAGGAGACCGGTTACTTTATCCAGCAGTTCCTGTTTGGTCACGAGAGTGCGATCTTCTTTTGGCATCATGATTACATAACCGCCAGCACGTCCGCGTGGTACGATTGTTACTTTGTGTACCATATCGGCATGCTCCAGGAAGTAACCAACGATCGTATGTCCTGCTTCGTGGTAGGCTACGATGCGTTTCTCGCGGTCACTGATCACGCGGCTGCGTTTCTCTGTACCTACGATAACACGGTCAATCGCTTCGTCTACCTCGCGCATGGAAATATCACGACGGTTGCGGCGTGCTGCCAGAAGCGCTGCTTCGTTCAGCAGGTTCTCCAGATCCGCTCCGGTAAAGCCGGTTGTACGCTTCGCAATAATGTCCAGTTTGACATCCTTGGTCAGCGGTTTATTACGTGCATGGACTTTCAGTACCGCTTCACGGCCTTTGACATCCGGACGATCAACCGTAATCTGACGGTCAAAACGACCTGGACGCAGAAGCGCAGGGTCCAGAATATCCGGACGGTTGGTTGCCGCTACGATAATAATACCTTCGTTGGCTCCAAAACCATCCATCTCAACGAGCAACTGGTTGAGCGTTTGTTCACGTTCGTCGTGACCGCCGCCCAGGCCAGCACCACGCTGACGTCCTACTGCGTCAATCTCATCGATAAAGATGATACATGGCGCATTTTTCTTCGCATTCTCGAACAAGTCACGTACACGGGATGCACCGACACCGACGAACATTTCGACGAAGTCAGAACCCGAGATGCTGAAGAACGGTACTCCTGCTTCACCGGCTACAGCGCGAGCAAGGAGCGTTTTACCTGTACCCGGAGGACCAACGAGCAGTACCCCTTTAGGGATACGGGCACCAACGGTGTTGAATTTACGCGGATCTTTGAGGAAATCAACCACTTCGACGAGTTCCTGTTTCTCCTCGTCTGCACCGGCTACATCCTCGAAAGTAATCTTTTTCTTTTCTTCGTTATACAGACGAGCACGGCTTTTGCCAAAGTTCATCACTTTGCCGCCGCCACCCTGAGCCTGATTGAAGAGGAAGAAGAAGAGAATAAACATAATCACGAGCGGGATCATGGATGTAATAAAAGACAACCAGATACTGTCGCCTTCCTTAGGCTTAACGGTTACCTGCGTCCCCTTGGTTTCACTGGCAGTGTTGATTAGATCCAACGCTGCGTCGGTGGCAGGGATGTAGGATGAAAACTGCTTGGTCTTTGCACCTTCAGGCTGCTCTTTGTACATACCGGTAACCAGATAAGCATAGTTATCATATTGAATCGTTACCGATGCTACATTACCGCTGTTCAGTGCGGCTTTGAGCTGGTCATATCTTGGATTATCGGCAGCTTCACTTCCGTCACTTACGTAACGGACAATGCCCACCACGACTAAAAAAAGTATTAAATAGAACCCAGAATTCCGGATGAACCGATTCATCCCCTACCTCCTCTCAAGACACTTAAATTATTTTACCATAGCCCGTCTGACCTTCTCAATAGATGGCAGAGTGCAATAACAGATATTGTTAATAATGAGCATAATACCCATTCATTACTCTTTATCCATTATTGCCCGCAGGACCGGTAATTAGTTCGAATAAATTTCCGGTTTTAAAATCCCGATGTAGGGGAGATTCCGGTAATGCTCGGCATAGTCCAGACCATAACCAACAATAAAGGCATCCGGGATAATGAATCCTGTATAATCTGCCTCCAGCTCGACTGTTCTGCCTGTCGGCTTATCGAAAAGGGTTACTACACGCACACTCTTGGCACTGCGACCACGCAGAATCTCCATGAGGTAGCTGAGCGTAAGACCACTATCAATAATATCTTCAACAATCAGTACATCACGGCCTTCTACAGATACGTCCAGATCTTTGATAATCTTAACGACACCGGATGATTTGGTGGAAGCACCATAACTGGACACTGCCATAAAATCGATTTCCAGTGGTACTTCGATCCGTTTTACCAGATCGGACATAAATACAAATGCGCCTTTCAAGACACAGATTACAAGCGGATTGCGATCCTTGTAATCCTCACCGAGCTTCGCGCCCAGTTCCAGAATTTTCTGCTGAATTTCTTCCTCGCTGATGAGCACTTCTTTGATATCGTTGTGCAACTTGGATGAACCTCCTACATTATACTTATCAAGCTAAATCGATGGAAATCAAACATTATTTTGCAGACTTTATCCGTCTCATATAAAGACAATGAACCGAGCCCGGATGCAAAAGTGCTTCCTGTGAGCGCCGGACTCCCGGAATCCACAGTATACGGCCATGATGGTCCGTCAATAATGGCAGGCTATCACGCTGAGATAATGGTATTTTGGCATCGATAAAAAGATTTTTAACTTTCTTCGTTCCACTGCCCAGCAGCCTGATAGTATCGCCAGGACGGCGGGAACGCAAATAAAGCGGAAAATCCGTTAAATCCGCATCGAATAACGCTTCATCCGAAGAAAGCTGTAAAGCTTCGGAATCATACTCTTTCCATTCCAGCAAGCGAATCTCCATCTGATCCAAAGATCCCGGTATGGATATAACGGCATTTTCACGCTGCAGAGGAATACAAAATGGCTCTGGTTCCCCCCGGTAATCCTGCATAAACCGGATGTCTTCATACTCGCGTACGCAGATAATCCGATCTCCTATATCCAGATTCCAGCTTGTGAGATGACTGTGTACAATCTGCTGGCGGATTAATTCAATTTTGGCAAAATCAAATTGTTCAGCAGTTGATGACAGATAATTTAATATTAGTTTAATCAACCTCCGTTGTAAAGCGACATGAGCGCCTACAAAGGAAGTCACGGAAAATGAAAATGATCCTTCTTTTTCTTTAACCAATTCCGCATATAACGCCTCGGTTTGCTGCTGAATATATTCGCTTTCCGGTCCGGCAATCTCGGCAAGCCTGGCCAGTGTCGGAACCAGCTGCTTGTTGTACTGTTCCAAAAAGGGCAAAACATCCAGCCGGATGCGATTACGCGTATATTTGCGGAGCTCGTTGCTGCTGTCGTTCATGTACCGAAAATGGCACTCCTCGCAACTGCGAATGAGGTCTGCCTTGTATATACGCAGAAAAGGCCGGACAAGTTCCACATTTTTTTCGATTCGATGCATTTTGATACCGCCGATTCCATCAGGGCCGGTGCCGCGGATTATCCGCATCATGACCGTCTCTGCCTGATCATCCATATGATGGGCAAGCGCGATCGAATCCGCACTGTGTTTGGCAGCGATATTGTGCAAAAACCGGTACCTGAGTTCACGCGCGGCTTCCTGCGCGCCTTTGCCGGTCTGCTGCATATAGGCAGGCGCATCTACCTGCTCCGATTCAAACGGGATACTCAGAGCGCTGGCCTCAGCTTCGACAAAGCGGGCTTCGGCTGCCGACTCTTCCGGCCGGAAACCATGATTCATATGGGCACAGATTACGCTCCATCCGTATTCCGGCGACAGCTGATGCAGTACATGCAGCAGGGCAATAGAATCCGGACCACCGGACACAGCCGCTATAATACAGCTTCCCGGTCTCCACCATTTCTCCTGCTGGACCAGCATGCGGACATGATCAAGCAGCCTGTTCCACGTCTGCGGCTCCATATCTTTCTCCCCTAACCTTAACCTTTGATATAAATGGTAATATACAGTACGACTGCCAGCGCGATCAGTGACCAGATAAATGCCCGCTTGAGCTTTTGGGTCATCATGTCGCTGCTGCTGCGGCTGGACGGCAGCCCGGAACGGCTGATAGCTTTCCAGCTATTATATGCTTCCCTGGAATTTCTGAATTCTCCGCGTACCGCTTTTTTGAGCCAGCTGCTGTACAGAGCCAGTCCGGGAGTCTCATCAATAAGAACAACCAGATCTGCTTCACTGCGCATCTGTGGCAATCGGGTAGTTATCATTTTATGCAGAGCAGGTTCATTGAACAGCTTGATGCAGATTACTGCAAAAGCAAACAGATCATAAGCAAAATCACCTGTACGCGTACCCGCTTTCCAGTAATGACGATCATACCATTCGGTAAACTGGTGAATACTTTTGCCCTGCTGACGCGCTCCGCCGTAATCTATCAGCTCCACTTCACCTTCTTCTGTAATGATCACATGCTCTGCTTTGAGATCGCCAAATACCCAGCCGGACTCATGCAGCTCCAACAGGATCTCCAGTATTCCAAGACCGGCCATACCGATTTTATCGCTTCCACGAGAACGCAGATAGACGCTCAGCGGCTGGCCTTTTACATATTTCATAACATAAAAAGGGATCTGTCTCCCTTCGTCTTCATAATCATCAGCATCGTACAGGTAGCGATTGGAATCATTTCTTCCTGTTCGTTTCCAGTGCTTATGTAAAGAGACCAGGAGCTTGATCTCCGGCTGCAGATCATGGTTCTCCGTCGCCAGCTTGAGAGCATACGGTTGACCCTGCGGACCATCTACCAGGTATACAATTCCATTGGTTCCTTTACCCAGCGTCCGCTGAATGACATACTGCTGCCCTCTCGTTCTTCCTGTAACCGTAGTTCCTGCTGGCAATTCAGAATGATAAGACATCGACAACCGAGTCTCTCCTTCCCCTCCAAGTTGGGTCTGGTCTCAGTGTAACACAATTAAATAACCATTTTATACAAATTCAGAATCCCGATAGATCCCCTGATGAAGCTGCACAGCAGGCAGAACCTCTGGATAAGCAGCAAAAAACCGTAGATGCCGGAGCATCTACGGTCGTTATTTATATACTGTATGCCAGGTAGGGATTAACTCCGCTTGGCACCACGGCCTCCACGCTTGGATTCCGTATTTTTCTTCAATGATGAAATGCGCTCCTCGCTGTCTTTGAGGAAACGGGATACTTTATCATCGAATGTAGCTTTGGGAGCAGAAGGCTTGTTAAAGGAACGTCCTCCACGGTCACCACGGTTGAATCCACCGCCGCCACCTGGACGATCTCCTCCATCTCTTCCACCGCCGCGTGATTCAGGACGAGGTGGTCTAGAAGATGGTGCTGATGCTGCTTCTGCCGGCTTGTCTACGGCCTGCTTAATCGAAAGACCAATCTTACCATCTTTGTCGACATTGATGACTTTGACAGTAACGACATCGCCCAGTTTGAGGTGGTCGTTAACATCTTTTACATAATTGTCGGCAATTTCCGAGATGTGAACAAGACCAGTGACACCTCCCGACAGATCTACAAATGCTCCAAAGTGCGTTATTCCTGTCACTTTGCCTTCTAACTTGGTGCCCACTTCAATTGCCATAGAGTAAAATGATCCTCCCTTAAAATATACAGTAAAATCCTATAGGATTACGACCTGCGGTGATTAAATTATAACGGAAGCCGAAAATTAGGTCAACTGAGGAATAGCGTATCTTCCGACCCATTTCACAGCATTATTCAATTTTTTTCTTCGGGATCGGTAGCCCAGATTGGCTTTTCACCCGGCAAATACATGCCGTACTGCTTGCGTGCTACCTGTCCGATATATTCAGGGTCTTCCAGACGTTTGACCTCATTTTGGGATTGGGCAAGCGCAGCTTCGGCCTGAACTTTCTTGGCTTCCTGCTGGGCAAGCTCTGCCTTTTTCTCGGATAAATGAATGGATTGGACCACAAATGTATAGATTGCCCAACCAAGGAACAATACCATGACTACCATCCAAATCCGCAGCCTTCTGCGCGCTCCAGGGTTTGATGATGGAGCTGTCTGTTTTTTATGTTGCTGGCTGCCGCCTCGTATCGGCACCGGTTTTGGAATCATCAGGTCTCCTCCTTGCTCAGTCTGTCCATTTTATAATTGATTGACATAACTATACCGTCTAACTTTACATTACCACAAAATAATCAAATGTAACACTTTGTAACCAAATAAAATGACAAAAAGGCTGTTTTGTGTCCAAACGACCACAAAACAGCCTTTTCTATTAAAACGGAAAATCTTCCGATTTGGCTACCGGTTCCTCTTTGGTTAGAGTGTACATGGTTGCCGCTTCTTCTTTGCGTGTTGTATCAGCAAGTCTTTCGACGCGGACGGTCACCAGCTTCTGTCCAAACTGGACAGTGATCTCGTCGCCTACTTTTACCGTGGCGCTCGGCTTCGCTTCACGCCCGTTCAACAGGACTCTTCCCTGCTCAGACACATCTTTGGCCACGGTACG
Organism: Paenibacillus bovis; assembly: GCF_001421015.2. Classification (NCBI taxonomy): domain Bacteria; kingdom Bacillati; phylum Bacillota; class Bacilli; order Caryophanales; family Paenibacillaceae; genus Paenibacillus; species Paenibacillus bovis. The sequence continues at coordinate 709,711 of NZ_CP013023.1, read as the reverse complement.
GCGCTTGATCAGTCTTGATACTTTCAGGAATTTGTCCAGACGCATTTTTAGTTAACCGCTTCTTTGAGTTTGTTACCCGCTTTGAATGCAGGAACGTTGGACTCAGGAATGTTCAGCTCTTCACCCGTTTGTGGGTTGCGTCCGGTACGTGCAGCACGTTTGCGAGTTTCGAAAGTTCCGAAGCCGATCAACTGAACTTTGTCACCGCTGGACAGTGCGCTTGTGATTTCATCAAGAAAACCGTTCAAGACAGTTTCTACGTCTCTTTTAGTCAAACCGCTATTGTTGGAAATGTTGTTAATCAGATCTGTTTTGTTCATTATTAAAAGCCTCCCAAATTTTCAAAAAAATTCAACTGGATAACATGTTCTGTCCCATGAACAGCATGTTAACATATAGCTGCTTCTCTAGTATAGTACATTCTTGCTCTCAGCCCAAATTCCTGTGTAATATTCACAGATTTTTGCCTTTTGCCTCGTCCCAGAGCCGATCCATCTCTTCCAGGCTCGCCTGGTCGATAGCGGTACCCTGAGCCTGAAGCGACTGCTCGATATACTGGAAACGCTGCTTGAACTTGCGGTTGACCAGTGCGAGCGCCTGTTCGGGATCCGTCTTGATAAAGCGGGCAATATTGACCGCGCAGAAAAGCAGATCTCCCAGTTCCAGCTGCTGATCCAGAGGATCATGACCTTCGCGAATCGCTTCCTTGAGCTCGGCCAGCTCTTCGTCCAGTTTGCCCAGTGCCCCTTCGACATCTTCCCAGTTAAAGCCCACCTTGGCTGCTTTTTTCTGGATTTTGTAAGCACTGAGCAGTGCAGGCAGATCACTGGGTACGCCGTCCAGTACAGAGACAGACGCCGTGTCTATCCCCTTGAGACGCTTTTCCTCGGCTTTCATGGCATCCCAGTTCTGCAGAGCCGCCTGGGCATCACCGGCATGCTTATCACCAAATACATGCGGATGACGGAAGATCAGCTTGCGGTTTAATCCTTCAATAACGTCATATACGTTAAATGTACCGGTTTCTTCCTCGATCTGGGCATGCAGCATAATTTGCAGCAGCACATCGCCCAGCTCCTCCTGCATATGCTCCGGATCGTCGTCGTCAATCGTCTCCAGCACTTCATAAGTCTCTTCGATAAAGTTCTGGCGCAAAGATTGATGCGTCTGCTCACGATCCCATGGACAGCCGCCAGGACTGCGCAGCGTCTCCACGATCTCATGCAGACGGGCAAAAGTACGATTACGGATCATTTCATCATCGGTACGCGGCACATAGATAAGAGACAGATTGCCATAATCCTGAACATGATCCAGCTCGTATACAGGTACAGAAGTAATGACTTCTTTGCCCTTTACACCGAGATAATGGCATACCTGAACTTGGTAATCATCCGGATACAGCTCCATCAGGCTCAGCTTCACATCGGATGCGGTAAAAGTATCATATACCTGTCCAATTACCGTATGCATCTGCGGCTGAAGCAGCTGGGCATTGAGCTGGGCAGCATCCAATAGCTGGAACCCTTCGATCGGATCAAATCCAAGACGGGTAAACGTCTCATCCAAGAAGCTTTCTCCGCCCAGCACCTGAACAGTAATACCTCTGGCTTCTCCCTGTTCGCGCAAAATCTGGACGGTACGCTCGGCAACCATGGGATGTCCCGGTACGGCGTAGATGATCTCTTCGCTATCCTGCGCCTCTGCAGCAATATTCAGCAGCCGATCAGCAATCTCTGCATACACTTCCGGAAAAGATTCTTTCGTCTCATATACATCATCAAAAGTTATAAATTCAGCAGTTACCGAATCCAGCGCAGGATGATCCTTGGTTCGTACATACAGACGACTCGCCTGCTGAAGTCTGCGGAAAATACCGACAGTCAGCTGATCCGCATCTCCTGATCCAAGCCCTACAATTGTTAATATTCCACTCATTGGCTTTCCTCCTGTCCTGATCTGTATTTAGCACCTATCTATAATCGTCTAGCCTGTAATTCGCATCGTTCTGAGCAGCTTCACCAGCTTGCCGCCAATCTTGGGCAGTGCCAATGCCTGTTCCTCGGTCATTAGCTGTGTACGGAATAGCCCGATCAGAAATACCAATCCGCCAATGACTACTCCACCCAGCGTCACTACCAGTGCTTCTATTCGCGTATGAATATGCATCATGTCCATCACCATTCCTGCTGCCCACATCCATCCAATCACACATACACCCATGACCGTCGTAACAAGCAGCGGCTTCCAGAGCAGATCGCGCCAGGACATTGAGAAACGGGTCAGGCGAACCAGCAGCAGGATGTTTAGCACAGCCCCTAGACTGTAAGCAACAATGCCTGCAATAGCAGCACCATTAATACCATACAGCGGAACCAGCAGGATATTCAGCAGTGCTTTGACCACCGTAGACAGCAGCAAATGGACAGCCGGTGCCCGCACCGAGCCCATTCCCTGCAGCATCGCTGCTGTAACAATCGACAATGTGGCTCCTATACCGGTAAAAGCGAGCCAGCGGATAGCCGCGCTGCCTGCATCATCCTGATACAGCATAATATCGACTGGTACCGCGAGCAAAGCTATGCCTACAGAGGAAGCCAGCCCCAACAGCCAGAACCAATTGACCGTTTGCTGCGTCTGGCTGCGGATCAGATCCATTCTCTGCCGCACCCTTGCTTCTGCCAGCGCCGGGATAAAGAGAACCGACATGGACGTCGCCAGCATCGCCAGCAGCTGCACCAGTGGAATACCGCGATTATAGATCCCAAACTGGATCATCGCCTCGGCTTCGCTCCAGCCTGTTCCTTTGAGCAGACGCGGAACAGTAAAGGTATCCACCAGACTAATCAGCGGCGCAGACAGCGAACCAAGGCAAACTGGCAGTGCGTAGAGCAGCAATGCCTTAAACAGCGGCCAGACCGGCTCTCGTTCGCCTGCAGGCAGCACGACTCTCTCGGCAGTCATACTGCCGGCACACCGCCGATGCAGCCACCAGTAAATCAACATTACAATCAGACCAGCAGCTCCACCGGCAGCAGAGCCAAATGTAGCACCGGCAGCAATCCAGTCATCGGATGTACCGGCTTGATTCAAAATAACGAGCAACATTACCATCGCTGTTACCCGTATCGTCTGTTCTGTCACCTGGGAGACTGCCGTAGGAACCATATCATGCAGGCCCTGAAAGTACCCTCTCAGCCCTGCCATAATCGGTACCAGCGGCAGCGCAAGAGCCGCACTGCGGATAGCCAGCTCGGTATGCTTATTGTCGATCCAGCTGGCCAGTAGTGGAGCGGATACATACATACACACTCCACAGCCGATTCCCAGCACCATCAGCAGCAGGGAAGACAAGCGCATTACCCGGCGGGCGCCAGCTGGATTGCCAGCAGCCATTTCTTCGGCGACAAACTTGGAGACCGCTGCCGGAAATCCGGCTGTCGCTACCAGAAGAACCAGCGTATAAAACGGATAGACGGCATTGTAAATGCCAAATACCCCATCGCCTCCCATATTCTGAAGAGGAATTTTCTGTATGGTCCCGATCAGCTTGGACAGTACCGCTGCTGCGATGAGTATAAAGGCTCCCTTCAGCATGCGTGATGATGGGGTCGCTGATTCTTTCATAACGAGGATCTCCTTTCCTGATCTTCCACTTATCTCCGAGTAAGAATAACAGAATTCTGCCGTATCACGCAAAAATAGCGCGGGTCTCCGCGCTATTTCGTATAACCGTGTATGGAAAAGCACTGCTGCTTTTCCGTGGCCGATTACTTGCTGCTTTCGGTTGTACTTTCTGCTGGTGCCGTCTCCGTCGATTTTGCACCACTTTCAGTCGTGCTCTTGCCTGTCGAAGCATCGCCGGCAGTTCCCGGGCTTTGTGTAGTTCCCGGTGTAGTAGCGCCGCCTGTAGCATCGCCTGCTCCTTCAGTAGCGGCAGGTGCCGGTGCTTTAGGCAGGTTTTTGCTCTTGATCATTTTTGGAACATCATTGGCCATATAGTTGCTGAAGTTCTGGGAAGCCAGTTGAGACTTGATGGTATCCTTTTCTTCGGCAGTCAGGTCTTTGAATTCTTTTTCTGTACGGGATTCTACCTTGATGACATGGTAGCCATAATCGGTTTTAACCGGTGGGCCAACAACGCCGATTTTTTGCTTCAGCACTGCATTTTTGAAGCCTTCTACCCAGTTGCCGACTTTTTGATCTTTGTACTGGCCACCCTGTTCTTTGGAGCCGGTATCGTCTGTGTACTTCTTGGCGATGGTTGCAAAGTCAGCACCTTTGTCCAGCTTGGCTTTGACTTCTTTAGCCAGTTTCAGTGCTTGGGCATCGGTACGGGTTGTTTTGCCATCTGCACTTTGCAGGCCGATCAGCACGTGACGTACTGTAGCCGTTGTGTAGTCTTTTTTGTGCTCGTTAAAGTAAGCTTCGACTTTGTCGTCGGTTACTTTCTCTTTCATTACTTCGGAAGCAGTCAGAACGCGTGTCATATAGTCCTTGATATCCTGCTCTGTCAGCTTGGACGTTTTCAGCATCTGGGTCAGCTGTTCCGGGTCAACGCTGGATTTCAGCTGAGTCAGCTGCTCTTCCGCCTGGGTTGCTCCTGCTTTTTGTGCAGCCTCGCTGGCTTTTTGTGCCAAAGACTCGTAGGCAACTTCCTGTTCCAGCAGTACTTCTCTATATTGATCCATATCGAACATTTGTGCATATTGAGGAGTCAGGAATTTTAGCATACTGACTTCTTTGTTAAATTCGTTTTCGGTGATGGTTCCACCTTCATATTCAGCAACAACCGGGCTGTTATCCTTGGCTTGCTCTGCCGCTTTGGGCTGTTGTGGAGCCGCCGCGTTATTGCCGTTGTTGCAAGCTGCCAACAGACTGATGCTCAGTACAGCTCCTGCTGTCAATACCGCTGTTTTACGAGCAGCTTTTTTAATTGGCCACATTCTGTAGTTCCCCCTTTAATTTGAATGATTCCATGACAGCCTCAAGAAACTGGCGCAGTAGCTCCAGCAGCTCGCCATCCGTCATTCCCTTGCCTTTAACCTGAATGATCATGTTGGAACCCTGATTAAATTGTACACGTCTTTCGTAGCGATTGCCAATCTCGGACAGAAGGGTCATATCAAATGCTTTTTCCTGGCCTGCATGGAATTTGAGCTGTACATTATCACCCTGACGGGAAATATGTTCAATACCGTAACGTTTGCCGTACAGCTTCAGACGGGCTACCTGCATCAACTGGATAACAGCTTCCGGCAGTTCGCCAAAGCGATCCAGCAGTTCATCTTCCAGCTCTGCAATATCATCAAAGGAAGATACAGCTGCCACTTTCTTGTAAATTTCTATTTTTTGGATACTATCATAAATATAATCGGATGGCAAATACGCATCAATGGACAGATCGATCGTTGTATTCCAGTCATTGGCTTTGAGATCTTGCTCACCTAGCATGGTCACTTTACGCTTCTGGATTTCTTCTGCCAGCATCTGCGAATACAAATCAAAACCGACCGAAGCGATAAAGCCAGACTGTTCTGCACCTAGCAGATTACCTGCTCCGCGAATCGACAGGTCACGCATAGCAATTTTGAATCCGGAACCGAGCTCTGTGAATTCCTTGATCGACTGCAGACGCTTCTCGGCAACTTCGGTCAATACTTTATCCCGCTGATACGTAAAGTACGCATAAGCGATCCGGTTGGAACGTCCTACCCGTCCACGCAGCTGATACAGCTGGGAGAGACCCATCTTGTCTGCATCATGCACAATCAGCGTATTCACGTTCGGGATATCGACGCCAGTCTCGATAATACTGGTACTGACCAATACATCGAACTCGCCATCCAGGAAGTCCAGAATGGTCTTCTCTAATTCCTGCTCAGACATTTGTCCATGTCCTACCGCTACGCGCGCATCCGGTACCAGTTCGGAGATATGGGCAGCCATCTCGTGAATACCCTGTACCTTGTTGTACAAATAGTACACCTGGCCGCCACGGTTCAGCTCACGCTCTACCGCTTCACGTACCAGTGTCGGACTATGCTCGACAACATACGTCTGTACCGGGAAACGATTTTCCGGCGGTGTCTCGATAACCGACAGATCACGTACACCCAGCATCGACATATGCAGCGTACGCGGAATTGGCGTTGCCGTCAGGGTAAGTACGTCTACATTGGTTTTGAGACGCTTGAGCTTCTCTTTGTGCGATACACCGAAGCGCTGCTCTTCATCGACGATCAGCAGACCCAGATCCTTGAACACCAGATCCTGGGACAGCAGACGATGCGTACCGATTACCACATCAATCGTACCCTGCTTGATTCCTTTGATCGTCTCGTTCTGTTCTTTGCGTGTACGGAAGCGGCTCAGTACTCCAATATTAAATGGATACTCGGCAAACCGCTCACGGAATGTCTCATAATGCTGCTGGGCGAGAATCGTCGTCGGCACCAGGATCGCTACCTGCTTGCCTTCGATTGCTGCCTTGAAGGCTGCTCGGATTGCCACTTCGGTTTTGCCGTATCCTACGTCGCCGCAGAGCAGGCGATCCATCGGACGGTTTTTCTCCATATCACCCTTGATCTCATCAATCGCACGTAGCTGGTCACGAGTCTCGTCATACGGGAATGTATTCTCGAACTCATTTTGCTCGTTAGTATCTTTTTCAAAAGCATAACCAGGCGCCGCCTGACGCTCTGCATACAGCTTGATCAGATCGTCGGCAATATCCTGTACGGAAGAACGAACTTTATTTTTGACCCGAATCCATTCATTGCCGCCCAGCTTGTACACCTTAGGCTCTTTTTCTTCGGAGCCGACATATTTTTGAATCAGATCGATCTGCTCGATCGGTACGGACAGCTTGTCTCCACCGGCATACATAATATGCATGTAGTCTTTGTGAATACCGCCTACTTCAAGCGTACCGATCCCCATGTATTTACCGATGCCATGGTTCTGGTGAACGACGTAATCGCCGACCTTCAGTTCGGTATAACTGCGGATACGTTCTGCATTATCCACGTTTTTGCTGACTTTACGCACTTTGCGCTGTTTTTTGGAGAACATTTCTCCTTCGGTAATAACCGCCAACTGAATCGAAGGCAGTTCAAAACCGGCCTGCAGATTACCATCCATCATGACAGGCGTTTCAATATCATAGTCATCCAGCACACGACGGACACGTTCCATCCGTTCTTCGCCGCTGGCTACCATCACGACATGGATGCCGGTTTTTTTCCAGCGTTCCATTTCGGACTTGAGTACATTCATCTGTCCATGGAAATCCTGCATGGTACGGCTGACAAAATTGACGATATTGCCGGGCTGTACATGCGGTACCTGACGCAGGAACACTGACATCCAGATACTCTGGAAAGGACTGCGGTACATCACATCATCCGTATGGGCAGCCAGTTCCAGTCCGGGCAGGCTCTTGCCATTTTGCAGCAGATGCATATCCCATTCACTTTCGTCGCGTTCCAGCTGACGTGCTGTTTCCTGCAGACGCGCTGGTTCTTCCATAATAACTACCGTATCTTCCGGCAGATAATCATACAGGGTAACCTGCTCTGGATAGAGCAGGGCGATATATTTGTAGATTTCCGGGAAATAGACATGCTGACGCAGCAGTTCGATTTCGCGGCCGATTTCTTCTTTCAATCGTGCTTTGGCCTGACGGTCGCTCATTTTCTCCAGTTGCATATCCAGACGCGCCGATACCAGATCAGCAGCTTTGCGCATCCGCTCTTCATCTGCAATAATCTCGCGGCATGGTGTAATGGTGACCGATTTCACTTTATCAATCGAGCGCTGATCATCCGGATCAAAAGTACGGATCGAATCAATCTCCTCATCGAACAGCTCTACCCGATACGCCAGATTCGTCGTCACCGGGTAAAAGTCGATAATGCCTCCGCGAACACTCATTTCTCCGCGGGATTCTACACGTTCTACGCGCTCATATCCCAGTTCTACCATTCGCTTGAGGAAGGCTTCCAGCTCCAGTGTCCCGCCATCCTGCAGAATAATCTCTGCACCGGCGATATTTTCGCGTGCCGGCAAATAACGGCGCACACCGGAAAATGGCACAACAACAACGCCGCGGAATCCAGCGGCACACTGCGTCAGTACATCAATACGCTGTGCCAGCGTCTCCGGGCTGGAAATCGCAGATTCTGCCGCTACCAGCTCATTCGCAGGATAAAGCAGTACCTGCTCCGGCGTTAACGCCTCCTGCAGATCTTCGGCGATTTTGTGGGCATGGAACATATTATGAGTAACGACCAGCATGGGTCTTTGCGTCTCTGCAAAAAGGCCCGCAATCAATAAATGCCGGGCCGAGCCAGACAATCCGGAAATGAGTTGATCTTTCATTCCGGACACAATACCATCGCGAACAGAACCAAAGTCATTATCTTTGGCAAATGCTTGTATCAGATTGTGTAACAAAGCGGCACCTCACTTATTCTCGGATCAGTATCAAAATATATAAACAAAGGATTATACACAAATAATACAACGGTAAAACGACAAACCGGATAAAATACCGATTTGCCTACAAACAACCGCCTTCTTAACCTGTGCATTGCGGGTCCGGAAGGCGGCATATATACGATTTAAAAGATATAATTATTAAGCTTTATTATACCATTATCCATTAAACTTAGCCATGGTCTGCTCAAACGTATGCTTCATACTAAATTCGAGCGCATCGCATGTATTCTCGATCATTTGATCCAGCAATTCCTTTTCTTTCTTGGGAAAAGGGGCCAGTACATAATCCACAATCGCATAACCAGGCTCTGGCCGTGACACACCCATGCGGATCCGGTCGAACTTCTGGGTACCGGTATGCTGGATAATGGACTTGATCCCGTTATGACCGCCTGCACTGCCCTGATAACGCAGACGGATCTTGCCGGTCTCGGTATCCATATCATCATAGACAACGATCAGGTCTTCCAGAGCGACTTTGTAATAATCCATATAGGAACGTACCGCTTCACCGGACAGATTCATATAGGTCATTGGTTTGATCAGAACGGCTTTGACTCCACCGATATGGCCTTCGCCAATCAGCGATTTGCTTTTACTTTGACTGATGGATATACCGTGTCGTTCAGCCAGTCGATCCAGCGCCATGAAGCCTACGTTATGGCGTGTTTTGGCATATTCGGGTCCAGGGTTACCCAATCCTACAATCCATTTCATTGTTTCATAATCCTCATTTCTTCGGTATATGTCGATATGCATATGTCTACGGTGCAGTAATTTTCATTTTTTGTTAAAATTGGTTTACACCAAACGGATAAGTCTAACGAGGAGGACACTCAGCATGTATACCTTTGGGCAGCAGCTGCTGAAAAACCGTCATTTCTACGATCATTTCAGACAGGAAATGCCTGTGCAGATTTACCGTCATGGTATTCCTGTGGATATTGGTCTGATTACCGCCTATGATCATCAGTTTATCGAGATGAACCATATTCTGTATCATCGACAGCGGCATACCTTTGTATCCAGACCAGGCTATTAAACGCAAAGGATACTTCGATAGATACAACGATAAGGGTTACTTGCCTCCAAGTGAGGAAGTAACCCTTTGTGTGTGTATCTGATTATTCGATTTCAAACAGCTTGCTGATCGACAGTTCTTCGTGTACACGGATGATTGCTTCACCCATCAACGGAGCAACCGACAATACTTTCAGCTTGCTCGTCGGATTCGGATGCGTGATCGGAATGGTATCCGTCACAATCACTTCTTTGAGTGGAGAGTTTTCCAGACGATCCATCGCCGGACCGGACAGCACCGGATGCGTACAGCATGCGTATACTTCTTTGACGCCGCCTTCGATCAGTGCATTCGCGCCCAGTACAATTGTACCTGCCGTATCGATAATATCATCGACCAGAATAGCAGTCTTGCCTTCGATATTACCGATAATGTTCATTACTTCGCTGACATTGGGCTCCGGACGACGCTTGTCGATGATTGCCAGCGGTGCGCTGAGCAGATCAGCCAGTTTGCGTGCACGTACTACACCACCATGGTCAGGAGATACGACAACTGGGTTCTCGATTTGCTTGGAACGGAAATATTGAGCCAGAATCGGTACGCCCAGCAGATGATCCACCGGAATATCGAAAAAGCCCTGAATCTGCATCGCATGCAAATCCATCGCAATAACACGGTGAGCGCCTGCTTTTTCGATCAGGTTGGCTACCAGTTTTGCTGTGATCGGATCACGTGAACGTGCTTTACGATCCTGACGTGCATACCCGTAATAAGGAATCACGACGTTAATGCTCTTGGCCGAAGCACGTTTCAGTGCGTCTACCATGACAAGCAGTTCCATCAGGTTATCATTTACCGGCGCGCAGGTCGATTGGATGATATACACATGACAACCGCGGACGCTTTCGGATAATTTCACCTGGATTTCGCCATCACTGAAGCTGGTCGTACGGGATTCGCCCATGGGAATACCGATATAGTCGGCAATCTGACCCGCCAACTTGGGATTGGAATTACAAGTGAAAATCTTTAGTTTGGAATCACAATAAGTCATAATGGTTAAAACCCTCCGTGGTGGTTCATTGGAATGCTCATCATCTCGTTCTTATTTCTCTCTATATGGTCGATCAGATCATTCAACAAGCATCATACACTTAACATTATATAATAATTTTCTAGCGAATAGTGGCATTATGTTAGTGCAAAAGGATAATAATTTAATCAAATTACACGATGATTCACAAATTATTACTTTTGTTCCTTGATTGCTTTGGCTTTGGCACGGATTTTGTCCGCGTATCCAGCCTTGTTTTCCTGGCGCGCACGAGCGATAGCCAGATCATTTGCATCCACATCATTTGTGATCGTGGAGCCGGCTACGACATAAGCGCCTTTGCCTACACGAACCGGAGCAATCAGATTGGAGTTGCTACCGATAAATACATCGTCTTCGATAATCGTTTTGAACTTGTTCATTCCGTCGTAGTTGGCTGTGATTGCTCCGCAGCCGATATTAACGCCGGAACCGACTTCCGCATCACCCACGTAGCTCAGGTGAGGCACTTTGGAGCCATTGCCGATTTTGGCATTTTTCAATTCGACAAAGTCGCCGACCTTGACCTGGTCGCCCAGTACAGTACCTGGACGCAGGTAAGCGAATGGTCCAATCATGCCTTCCTGGCCAACTTCCGTCTCGGACAATACAGATTGACGAATGGTTGTGCCACTCGCTACTCTGGAATCTTCGATTTCTGTATTCGGACCAATTACGCAATCCTCACCAATCACAGTGTTTCCTTTGAGAATCGTACCCGGGTGCAGTACAGTATCCGAACCGATCTGTACGTCCGCACCAATATACGTGGAATCCGGATCAATGATAGTAACGCCATTCAGCATATGATGGCGAGCAAGACGTCTGCGCATAAACTGCTCGGCTTCCGACAGGGCCACACGGTCATTGACACCGATGGATTCGGAAATGTCAGCTGTTACGTAAGCGGAGATACGTTTACCCTGTTCACGTAAAATGGTAATGCAGTCTGGCAGATAATACTCCTGCTGTGCATTGTTATTTGTTACTTTGGACAGTGCAGAGAACAGCAGAGAGTTATCAAAGCAATAGGTGCCTGTATTGATTTCCTGTACCGCCAGTTCTTCCGGTGTACCGTCCTTTTGCTCTACAATCTTGATTACACTGCCGTCGGCATCACGAATAATGCGGCCGTAGCCTGTAGGATCTTCCATTACTGCTGTCAAAATCGTAACTGCCGCGCCTTCGGATTCATGCTGGTGGATCAGATTCTCCAGCGTCTCCGGTGTAACGAGCGGCGTATCTCCACAGATCACGATCGTTGTACCCTGTTCGGCACCAATCAGCGGCTCTGCCTGACGAACCGCATGCCCTGTACCCAGCTGCTCGCTTTGCAGCGCATATTCTGCGCGATCTCCCAGGAACGATTGTACAGCTTCTGCTCCATGTCCTACCACGACTACACTACGCTCACAATTAACCTTTTGCACAGCGTCCAGTACATGACCTACCATTGGCTTGCCACATACCGGATGAAGCACTTTATACAGTTTGGATTTCATCCGTTTGCCTTTACCTGCTGCCAGTACTACTGCCATCCTTTTCAAAAAAATGCCTCCTCTATAATTAAATCCATTTATACATACAATCCCTGATTTGCCTGAAAAAAAGCCTGTTTGCGGGACTTTGTAATCTTTGTGTTCACCCATAATTATACAGCCGTCAAAAAAACTCCATACTGAATATATCTTATTCCGGACAAAAAGAAAAGGGAGCCACAGCTCTTGCTCCCTGTGACTCCCTTTTCTTTTAAACCCCAATAAGTACTTGATTATGCGCCTTCTTCGATAACTTCTTCTTCAAGACCGGCACGTTCGTATTCAGTCAGCACGGCTGTCTGAATCTTCTCGCGAGTGCTTGAAGAAATAGGATGCGCGATATCGCGGAACTCGCCATCCGGTGTCCGCTTGCTTGGCATTGCGACAAACATGCCATTGTTACCGTCGATAACGCGAATGTCGTGAACGACAAATTCGCTGTCGATTGTGATAGATGCAATGGCTTTCATTCTGCCTTCGGAGTTCACCCGGCGGAGTCGTACATCCGTTATTTCCATATGTGTTCACCACCTTTTTCCATAAAGACTTGGTTGTGTAATTCCACACATGGCAGGGAAATCCCTCTTTTTTTCTGAAAATTTATTGTGCATTTTTTTGTCTTTTTGCTTTTTTTGCCGTTTTTCGACGAATTACGAAAAGATTGATTGATAGGCATTCTCAATATGAAAATGGGTTCTATAGGTTGCAGCGCGTATTACTTTTCATTTTCAAAGTAATTACCCGGTTTCACCATGATTTTCTTACTTTTTGCATCGACTTCGGTCAGTGTAGCGAGTGATACATAATCTGCCCAGAGACGGTCTTCCGTGTCTACCGCACCTGATTCCAGCAGTACACCGACCCCGGCTACTGTAGCATTGAATTCGCCTAGCAGATCGACCATACCCTGAATCGTTCCTCCGGCTTTCATAAAATCATCGATAATCAGCACGCGTGACTTTTCTTTAAGTGCACGGCGTGACAGGGTCATCGTATGCAGACTTTTGTGAGAACCGGATACATAGTTGATACTTACTGCCGATCCTTCGGTCATCTGATGATCCCGGCGTACCAGTACAACCGGCAGATTCAGCTGCGTACCTGTCGCATGTGCCAGTGGAATCCCTTTGGTCTCTACAGTCATGATCACATCGATCGGCGTATCCGCGAATACGGAGGCAAAAATTTTACCCACCTCATTCAAAATGGACGGCTGTCCAAGCAGATCGGACATGTAGATGTAATCGCCCGGCAGCAGACGTTCCGGCTGTTCCAGTTGATTACACAGGTCACTCATAAAGGAAAAAGCTTTTTCTCTCGACAAACGCGGGATATACTTCACTCCGCCTGCCGCTCCTGCCAGTGTCAGCAGTTCTCCGACACCCTCTTCTTCAAAAACTTCCTTGATGATCGTTAAATCTTCACTGATCGATGATTTGGCCGCTCCATATCGGTCAGCAAACGTCGTTAACGGAATCAGCGTGTGTGGTCGGGATGTCAAATACTGGGTCAACTCAACCAGACGCGCACTCCTTTTTAATTTTTTCACTTTAACTCCTCACTATCTACAAAAAATTTACAATTATATACCCAAATCCGAATAATTAAAGTGAATATACCATTTTTGTACGTGTTTGTAAAAGAAAATCGCAATCTTTTTCATCCATTCTGCTTAAATTCTGCACAATGGTATGAACAAGATTGCGACCTGTATTCATTCAGGTTAACATTCTGACCGCATAGACCTCATGACAGAAGCCCCGCAGCCCATTATAAATGCGGGCTACCTTGGATTCCTTGGACACCAGCCCAAAGACCGTAGGGCCGCTTCCCGACATCAATACGCCATCTGCTCCCAGCTGAATCATAGCCTGTTTGAGCTGGCGTACTTCCGGATAATGCGACAGTGTTACATCTTCCAGTACATTGCCCAGTTCACTGCAGATCCGTTCAAACGAATGCTGCTCCAGCGCTGCACGCATATTGGCTGCTGAAGGATGATGGGCTATACGATCCGCTTGCAGACGGCCGTATACGTTCGCTGTCGATACATTGATCGGCGGCTTGGCCAGAATCACCCAGCAATCCGGCGGACTCTGCAGCGGTGTCAGGATCTCTCCGCGACCTGTAGCCAGGGCTGTACCGCCTGTAATACAGAATGGCACATCCGATCCGATCGAAGCTCCCAGCTCCATCATATCCTCATGCGGAATATGCAGGTTCCAAAGGCGGTCCAATCCACGCAGTGCAGCCGCAGCATCGCTGCTGCCTCCTGCCAATCCGGCAGCAACCGGAATCTTCTTATCGATATGAATGTGTACACCGTGACGAATATGGTACTTTTCTTTTACTTTCTTGGCTGCCTGATAAGCGAGATTTTTCTCGTCCAGCGGAATATATCCGGCCTGGCTGGATATTTTGATTGTATCTCCTGCCAGTTCCGAGATCGTAAGCCGGTCCGCCAGATCTACCATCGTCATAATCATCTCGACTTCATGGTAGCCATCCGGCCGCTTATGTAATACATCCAGCATCAGATTAATTTTAGCGGGCGCTTTTTCATATAACTTCATGAGGTTCCTCCACCTTCAACAGTCCGTCCGTTCTACATCTATATTCAGACCGGCTTTCTGCCAGTCAGCATGAATAATCCATATTATAAAAAAAATAGATTATGAAGTCCATTCACAAAACAAAACAGTCTCTACCCCGAAAGGAGATAAAGACTGTTTTATGATAAAACAGTTATTCAATTCCCTGCGTATTCGATCTGCGTCTGGGAATCTTCATCGCAGACGGTGATCTCGACAGAGTCGGTTAACACGTCAGCGTAGCTGTAAGACACTCGTTCAAAAGTTTGATGATCATCATCAAGCTTTACTGTAAAAACAGAAGGGTAGGTTTCTTCTAAAACGCCAGTCCGTTCAATGGTCTTCTTGCGACCACCATTTGCACGCAAAGTAATTTTGTGCCCAACATGAGCATCAAGATTGCGTTTAATTTCCGTAAGCGCATTGTTAGCCATGCCTACAACCACCTCTTTTCCTATTCCAGTATATCAGAAAAAGAGAGTAATGTCAAAGGAACACTAAATTATATCAGTCACAAATTTATCTTGTCAACGATTTTTTTTAGCGGATGCCGGCTTCCAAAAATACCCTGCTAAGTACCGCATATTCTTCCAGACTGAGTGTCTCGCCGCGCCGGGCAGGATCGATACCTGCACGGTTCAACAGCTGTTCCAGCTGCTCCCGGTCTCCACCGGCAAAGTAGCGTGTTTTCAGGTTGTTGGCGATCGTTTTGCGGCGCTGCACAAAGGAAGACTGCACAATATCAAAGAAATGCTGCTCATCCTCCACCTGTACCGCAGGCTGTTCACGCAGCTTGAGACGGATTACCGCTGACTCTACATTAGGCTGGGGAATAAATACCGTCTTCGGCACAATGCAGACCAGCTCCGGTTCACAGTAATACTGGACAGCAATGCTCAGACTTCCGTATTCCTTGCCTCCCGGCTTTGCAGCCATTCGCTGGGCGACTTCCTTCTGGATCATGACAACGATGTTATCGAGCGGCAGGCGCTCTTCCAGCAGCTTCATCAGGATAGGAGTCGTCACATAATAAGGCAGATTGGCTACAACGCTGACTTTGTCAACATTGCCAAAGTCTTCACGGAACAGCTCATGCAGATCCACCTTGAGGATATCACCGTGACGGACATTCACATTGGAATACTCCTGCAGCGAATCTTTCAGAATCGGGATCAGGCGCTGATCGATCTCGACGGCTGTCACTGCTTTGGCCTGCTGGGCAAGACGCTCTGTGAGCGCTCCGATCCCTGGACCAATCTCCAGAGCACCGCGTTCCGATGTAAGATCGGCTGCTTCTACAATTTTATTCAGAATATTCGCATCGATCAGAAAGTTTTGTCCCAGGCTTTTTTTGAATGAAAATCCATGCTTGCTGATAATTTCCTTGGTTCGTCTGGGTGTGGCGATATCGTGTTGATCACTCATTGATTTATTGTTCCTCCGATTCCAGTTGTGAAAGTGCTGCGGCAAATTCTTCACGGGTGATGCCGAATATACGCAGACGCTTATGAAATTGTTTGCCGTTACAGTAGCCGATTCCGAGCAGGTTGCCCATTTTCATCCGTCGTTCGGACGCATCCTTGTGCATGACGAGTCCTGTCATTAACAGATCATCCCAGTCAATCAGGGTTTCTGCGGATGGCATTTCCGTATGCACTCGTGCCAGTGCGGCACGGATCGAATCGGGCGAAGCGTTCTCGACGCCAATATCCCCTTTGCGTGTAGCTTCGTTTTCCGGGATAAAGGCATGCTTGCAGCCAGGCACCTGCTGAGCCACAATTTTGCGTATACGCTCTCCGGCATGATCGGGATCGGTCAGAATAATGACTCCTCTGCGCTCCTGTGCCAGCTTTACACGTTGGATCACTGCCGGTCCTATCGCTGATCCGCCTGTCTCGATCGTATCTGCCTCCACTGCACGCTTGATCGCTACGGTATCGTCTCTGCCTTCTACCACAATCACTTCTTTAATCACTTTTGCCGTACGCTTCCCTTCTGCGTTCATCTATGAATCTGTCTCCAGTATAACAAACAAAAAGAAGAGGATTCATCCTCTTCTTTTTGTCGGTTCTATTCACGCTCATGGTTAATAATAACTATATCATACAACAGCTGCTCTGATGCAGGCAACAGCTATCCTGGCGCGACACTAAGGTTTTACCGGTCCAATCACATACACGGTATAACCTGTCTTGCGTCCGAACGATCTGGCCTGACTCAGGCTGTCTATATACACATCGATTTTATTGCCGTTAATGGCACTGCCGGTATCTTCTGCACGGCGGTAACCGATACCTTCAATGTATACCCACCAACCCATCGGGATCACACTGGTATCTACAGCAATCGTACGTCCTTCGGTTACTCTTGTACCGGAAGCGGTAGTCGTACCCAGACCCGGTTCGCCGGAAGAATAGGCAGTAAGAGTTACATTGTTGAGGACTTTCGCATAGGAGAAGCCTTTATCCGATTTGGAAGAGCTGTCGGATGTACTTGCTGCAAGCAATTTAGGCTGTTCTTTCTTGGTACCCACCATTACAATCTTGTCCTGAACTTCGGTGGTTGTTTTTTTGTCGATCATACGCTTGGAGACGAATTCTCCATCTTCGTATACTTTCTCGATGTACTGGACCACTTTACCGGTTTGTCCGGATTGAACCAGCTTGGTTTTGCCTTCCAGCATGGTACTGCTGGTTTTCTTCACTACATCGTACGGAAGCTTGACTGTCTGCTTCGTAACGAATGAAGTTGTTCTGACTACTTTGATATCCATATCCTGCTTGACCGAAGCTTCGACTGGTGGATTCAATTTGTCTTTTTCCTTCAAATCGATTCCAGCCTGCTCCAGTGTATTGCCTACTGTCTTGGCAGTGGTATATACCTTTTTGGTATCTCCATCAGCCGTAATATTTACCGCTACCGCATGGTTGATATAGACCTTATCCCCATCCTGGATTGCGCCATTCAAAGGCATGGATACTTTATCCTGTGGTGCCAGTTGAATCTGGTGTTCTGTCAGCATGTCGGAAAGCATCAGCTTGCGCGTTTCCATCTCCTGGGCTTTACCATCAATGACAACATAAATATTTTTGCCTGCCTGATTATACAGAACAGCGAGCAGCATAACGATGACCGCAATGACCGCCAGTGCAGTTAACGAGGCAAAGCGTAGATTTTTCTGCTTCCAACTCAGCGCGTAAGACATGCTGGATGAGCGTGAACCATGGGTTTCTTCGAAAGGAGCCATTCCCACTTCTTCCGTCCTCCTTCATAGTCTCGCCGTCTAGCTGTGACGTAAATACAATGTGACGCGACTATATAAGAATTTTCGCAGGCCGTTTGTGTTGCTGTAAGATTATCCGTCCAACTCGATAATCTTTCATGATGTAATAGGTACCTGCGCCATGGTCAGTCCTAGTGGCTTCCTGATTCTGAACAGTAATATTCAGAATAATACACTCTTGCTTTCCCTTTTGGCCAAAACAAAAAGAAGCCTATGGAAAAGCGCAAGAGCAACTCTTCCTGGCTTCCGACGATTACAACATTCGGGAAACACTAGAAAATGCGAGGTTGCCTCTGCATCGCTTACGAGGTTAGCTGTCGGGTTCGGACATTTTGAACTGCTTGTATTTCATGCCCTTTGAAGAGTCCTCCGCTCATGGCGCAAGTATCCCCAATTCACCCCAAAGACCCTGTATCAGGAATCAGACATGTTGCCTTCCGTTACTACTGGTTTGAATGCTGAAGGCAGCTGTTGGTTCCCCCGTTCTCCTATGTAGGAAACTCAGCGAGACCGAATCATGGAATCTCGTTTATCAATAACAAGATTAAATCACTGATGAAATGATATCCTGAACCCAACCCCACTGTAAAGCGATAGGCAACTCCGTTTTTCTTAAAAAGTAGTTAAAATCTTGTAACATTTTAGCATTTATTCATTAAAATTCATTCATATATCCGTATAGCTCGGTTTTTCAGTGGTTTTTCTCCCTTTTTCACCGTATGCCAAATAATGTAAGGGCGTTTTTCGTCGTAATTTCACTAATTTCTTCCAGTGAGACCCCTTTTAGCTCGGCAGCTGCCTCGGCGACAAGACGCACATGAGCCGACTCATTTCGTTTCCCACGATAAGGATGAGGTGTCAAATAAGGGGAGTCCGTTTCAAGTAACAACCGGTCCATTGGTACCTGCTGAAGTACCTCTTTGGGCTGCTTTGCATTTTTGAACGTAATCGGTCCACCAAACGATAAATGGAAGCCCATATCAAGACACATTTTGGCAGTCTCCCAGCTACCTGAAAACGAGTGCATAATGCCGCCGACTTCGGATGCTTTTTCCTCTCTCAGGATACGTACAATATCCTCGTGGGCTTCACGATTATGAATAACGATTGGCATATTAATCGATCGTGCCAAACCGATTTGCTCACGCAGTACCCGATGCTGTACATCTTTTGGTGATTTATCCCAGTGATAATCCAGACCGATCTCGCCGATTGCCACCACTTTTTCATGCTTGCATAAAGATTCAATCCATTCCAGATCTCCCGGCTGCATTGTAATCGCTTCGACCGGATGCCAGCCGACAGCCGCATAGATAAAATCATAGGCTTCGACGAGTTCCATGGTAGTCGGAATCGTCTCCCGGTCAAATCCCACATTTACCATTCGGGTCACCCCTTGCGCATAAGCACGCTCGATGACTTCTTTGCGATCTTCGTCGAAATCTTTGGAATCCAGATGCGTATGTGTATCAAATAACATATGTTTAACTCTCCTTTACTTCCTAATACTCTATTTTTAATCCGTAGACTTAAATTTCGAATTCCATCTGTGCAGGGCCGAGTTTGTCTTCAAAGATATCTGCTACCTGCTTGGACAGCTGATTTTTTACCCTTTCCAGCTTTTCTTGTGGAAAGTACAGATGATAGCGACCGCGATGGATGCCGCTGATTGATCGTACTACATCAGATACCTCCGAAATTTCCTGTACCTTGTTTTGACGGTTCAGCAGCAAAATTTGTTTCTCTTTTTTGGGATCTCCCGGGCGGAATACATCATAAGGAAGATCCGTCGGGAAATCGATCTCCAGATCATAATGGGGATGAAGCCCGGCTCGCTCAAATTCGGAACGAATTTCATCGATCATATCCAGGTCGATTAATTCCGTTTCTACATATTTGTAAAGTCTGCGTTCCATGAAACGTGAGCAGACATCAGACAATATTTCATCCTCTTCCAGTGTCCACTGCATAAATGAAGTCTGCACCAGTGCTTCATCCAATAGAAGATACTCATTTACATTCAGTGTTCCATCAAATAAGGAAGGCAGCGGATGCGGCAGGAACTTGAATGTATAACCCTGGTCAAACAGTTCTTTGGCTCGCTGGAAAATATGCCGCAGCACAATATCTGAACTCCGGGTAACCGGGTGGAAGTATACCTGCCAGTACATCTGGTATCTGGACATCAGGTAATCTTCAATCGCATGCATCCCTGATTCCTTGACGACAATTCGTCCATCGTGGGGACGCAGTACCCGAATAATCCGGTCCATATCAATCGTTCCATAATTTACACCGGTAAAGTAGGCATCCCGCAGCAGGTAATCCATACGATCGGCATCCAGGGGACTGGACACCAGATTAACCACAATCGCTTTTTCATAGTCTTTGCGAATAACTGCTGCGACTTTTTCGGCGAATCCTGGCTCTACTTCTTCCAGAATCCGGTTGATCTCGGTATTACCAAGCAGAATTCGACAGGTCCACTCTTCATGATTCATATCAAAAGCTTCTTCGATTGAATGGGAGAAAGGGCCGTGTCCCAGATCATGCAGCAGCGCCGCACAGAGCGCGACCATCCGCTCTTCACTTGGCCAGTCTTCATAACCACCACGTTCGAACTGCGAAATAATGCGTCTTGTAATCTCATATACTCCCAGAGAGTGAGAGAATCGACTGTGCTCGGCACCATGAAATGTCAGATAAGATGTTCCCAGCTGACGAATCCGCCGCAACCGCTGAAATTCGGGCGTATTAATTAATGTCCAGATCAGACGATCCTGTACGTGAATATAATTGTGAACGGGATCTTTAAATACTTTTTCTTCTTCCAAAGGTTGTATAGGTTTCAATTTTAGCCCTCCTTCACCGAAACTTGATTCCAGTATTTTCTATGCGTTAAAATAGAATCATGCCTTTATTGTCGAACAGTGTCGTTATATACAATAAATCATTTTCCAAATCGACAAACACTTTTTATAATAATAATATAGCCCAAAACCTGCTTTATATAAAAAAAAATTGCATTTTTCCTCTAAAAAAGGCGTTTTTATATAATTTTTAGGTTGACTGATTTGGGAAACGTTGGTATTATGAATATCATAAAAGATAGAAATTTGTCGAACACTGACACTTAATAAAACAAAATTAAACTAATAAAACCAAAATTGAGAGGATTGATCAGTATGATGAAATCAACTGGTATTGTAAGAAAAGTAGACGAACTGGGACGCGTTGTTATTCCTATCGAATTGCGCCGTACACTGGGTATTGGTGAAAAAGACGCTCTGGAAATCTACGTAGATGGCGAGCGCATTATGCTGAAAAAATACGAGCCAGCTTGTATCTTCTGTGGCAATGCTGAAAATGTAACTTACTTCAAAGGTAAAATTGTTTGTAACGAATGTATTTCCGAAATTCCTGTTCCTGTGACAAAATAAATAAAATAGGTTATAATAGACCCATAAACTTATTAATTCTAACCTTTATATATCTCCTTGGGCCTTTACCCGGCAGTTACTGTCTGGGTAAAGGTATTTTTTTGTTTATACGCTCCTATGAATATCCTAAATTACATTATACTTTCTTTTTCTAACTACTTCCAACTTACATAGGAAAAAGGGACCTTGACGTCGTCAATATCCCTTTTTTTCGTGTTTCTACTATTATAATGTTTTTACCCATTTTACTATAAAAATGAAGTCTACAGCAGTGCCTGATACACGTCTCTTTTGGAAAGACCGCGATCTTTGGCTGCCTTTTTCATCGCATCTTTGCGAGGCAGCTGCTCCCGCTCTTCATAATGTGCCACATGCTCTTCAATCGTCATCTGCTGCCACCACTCATTCGCTTCTGCCTTGGCTTCGCTGGCAGACTGTCCTTGCAGTACAATACAGTATTCGCCGAGCGGCGGATGTTCCTCCAGCCAGAGCAGCGCTTCCTCGATTGTCCCCCGCAGCCACTCTTCATGACGCTTGGTCAATTCCCGGGCCAGTACGACCGACCGGTTACCAAGATGCTCCAGCATAGCTTTGAGCGTCTTGATCACCCGATGAGGCGATTCGTAAAATAAAAGCGTGCCTTCGGCAGCACGAGCTCCCTGCAAAATTTCTTCCTGACCTTTGGTATCACGCGGCAAAAAGCCGATAAATGTAAATCGCTCTGTAGATAGTCCAGAGGCGATCAATGCCGACAAAGCAGCATTGGCTCCTGGAATAGGCACTACACGTACTCCTTGCTCAAGAGCCAGCTGTACCAGATCCTGGCCTGGATCGGAAATCGCCGGCAGACCTGCATCACTGACCAGGGCCAGACTCTGCCCTTCACAGATCAGGCGAATCAGCTCCGGTCCACTCGCCTTTTTGTTATGTTCATGATAGCTGACCAGCTTGCGCGGCGTAATCTCAAAATGATTCAACAGTTTACGTGTCTGGCGGGTATCCTCCGCAGCCAAAATATCACATTCCTGCAGGGTTCGTACGGCCCGATATGTCATATCCTCCAGATTGCCAATCGGTGTCGCTACCAGATACAAGATACCGGGTTCTACCGCATTTTTGTTTTCTGTTTCCCCAGCAGCAAAGCTTTTTTGAATCTGTATGCTCATAATGACTCCTTTTGTCCGTAATAAATATCCATAATCTCGGGTACATATTCGTTATTTTCATTATATACAATCAGCGGCGGCAAAATACGCAGCTCCGGCTTACCCGCGCGCAGTCCCTCAACCAGTACCATATTGGCTTCCATATGAGCACGTGGGTGCACATAGCGTACCCGCTTTGGCTCTACTCCGTAGGTACGCATCAGTGACAGAATATCAACTAGACGGTGTGGACGGTGTACCATAGCCAGTTTGCCGCCTGTACGCAGCAGCTGAGAAGCTGTACGAATGACATCTTCGAGTGTACATCCAATCTCATGACGCGCCATCGCCTGATGAATATTCAGCTTAATATCACTGCCTGTAATCTGGGCATACGGTGGATTCACGGTAACAGCATCATAACTGCCATGCTCGCCTGCCAGAGGCATTTCCTTCAGATCCTGTTCACGTATGGTAATACGCTCTTCCAATTGATTCAGCGCTACGCTGCGACGTGCCATACTGGCCAGACGTTCCTGAATCTCTACGCCTTCAATCGCTGCACGGGTGCGTGTGCTCATCAGCAGTGGTACTACTCCATTGCCGGTACAGAGATCCATAATTCGTCCCTGCGGCGGTATACTGGCAAAACGGGCGAGCAACACAGCATCCATAGAGAAGCTGAATACTTCGCGGCTTTGAATAATTTTGAGATTATTAGTTAACAGATCGTCGATCCGTTCTCCCGGTTCGGTAAATTCCTGGTTCATGGTTATTCCTTTCCTTATTCCGGCTACATAAAAACCGCGGATGCACTCCGCGGCTTATAGGGTAGTTTATTCAGATTTATTCAAAAACGATAGACAGAACAGACAGTCGCCTTCTGTACGCAGATGTCCATAATAGACATTACAGATATGGAATCCTTCATGATACAGACGAGCCAGATTATCATATCCTTCTCCGACTACTTCCGGATAGGGATGACTGTGCGTGTCTTTGAAAATCTCGGCGATTTGAGGTTCTGCCACTTTCACTTCAAGCGGTACTTCTTTTTTGAGTACACGGCGCAGCTGTTCATTCTCAATAGTGAGACGCTGGTTTTCCTCCAGTAACTCTTTGACGGCGAGCTTTAATCTTCCCATATCTCCGTGCATATGGTTCATTTGTGTCTCCAGTTCATGAATATGCTCAAAAAGATTTTTCTTTTCCAAGTTTCCACCTCAAAAGCAGCCTTTGACCGGTTTACTTCACAACCACCTCATCAAACGGCAGTTCCTTGACCTTGCTGATATCGAAGATCTGGACATGCACAGTTCTGGAATTCGCATTGATGCCCACAACTTTGCCATCCCCCAAAGAGGTGACGACAAATTTTCCCACAGCAGGAAGTTCTTCTTTGATACTTTCATAATTGTCATGTTCAAACTTCAGACAACACATCAGACGACCGCACAATCCCGAGATTTTGGTCGGGTTCAGAGACAAGCTCTGATCTTTGGCCATTTTGATCGACACGGGTTCAAAATCACCCAGCCAGGAAGAACAACACAGGATTCGTCCGCAGGGACCAATCCCTCCCAGCATTTTCGCTTCATCCCGAACCCCGATTTGCCGAAGTTCGATCCGTGTACGGAAAATGCTGGCCAGATCCTTGACCAATTCCCGAAAATCCACTCTGCCTTCCGCAGTAAAATAAAAAATGATCTTGTTGCGGTCGAATGTATATTCAACGTCGACCAGCTTCATTTTGAGCTGGTGTTCTTTGATTTTCTTCAGACAGGTCGCAAATGCATTCTTCGCCGCAACCCTGTTTTCTTCAACGATCTGCGCATCTTCATTGCCGGCAATCCGAATGACTTTCTTCAAAGGAAGAACCACATCATCTTCATTGACCTGCTTGCGCCCAATCACAACCTTGCCATATTCGATCCCTCTTGCTGTCTCGACAATAACATGCTGCTCGCTATCCACTGCAAATTCAAGCGGATCAAAGTAATATATTTTACCCGCCTTTTTGAAGCGGACGCCTACTACGTTATACAAAAGATAAGCCTCCTCATTTGCCAATACCGTTCCTACTTCTTGCTGCAAAAACGATAAGAAGATCCCTTCTAGTTCTCACGGACATGGCGTGTTTTGAAAAAGTCGCTGCTCTTCCAGTAATGTGTTGCGCATGATGTGTACACTGCCCGTCCAGTTACAGAAGTTTCCTCTATACCTTAGCCACTTACCCCTATCAGAAACTGCTCCATACACAGCTGCCCATTCACATGAGAGCGAAGCATTTTCTTACTTTCGGCAGCAAGCGCCATACAGGATACCCAATGCTGCATGCTGCGGGTGTGAGCCACCTTGGAGAGAGACTCTAACTGATCTATAAAAACGATACTTTCATTTCTGCCGATCTGGATATGGATCATATCTTTGAACCATAGATGGAAAAGATCAAATATTCGCTCCAGATGATCTCCCAGTCCGCCTTTGAACAGCTTTTGCTGCGCGGTAATAAGGCTTATACTCCCTCTACCTGCGGATTCCTTCCCTAATTGTAACACTACGTTTCTAATTTCTGCAAACCAATTCTCACTTAGAAGTTCACGACATTCATCCGGATCGGAAGCGATCTGTACCGCACAACGTATAAGTGGCATCGGAAAGTTCTCATCAGCCAAAATTTGCGTCATTTGCTGCGGGTCCAGAGCGGTAAACATAACCGGCTGTGTACGTGAGCGAATAGTCGGCAGAATAGACTGTACATTTTCGGTCAGCAGAATCGCTACAGCTGGTGCAGGCGGTTCCTCCAGGAATTTGAGTAGACTGTTGGAAGCCTGAACCGTCATTTTATCGGCATCTTTGATAATATATATTTTGCGGTTGCCCGCTTCGGAACGATAGGAAAAAATCCGCTGCAACTCGCGAATTTGTTCGATTTTGATCGAATTGCCATCCGGTACCACCAGATGAAAATCCGGATGATTGCCATGCTCCATTTTGCGGCATTCGATACACTCTCCGCATCCTTCTTCCCCCTGGTGTATGCATACCAGTGCCTGGGCAAAGCTGCGGGCCATTTTCAACTGGCCGCTGCCTGCGGGTCCATTAAACAAATAGGCATGTGAGATTTTCTGGCTTCGCAGTCCGTTCTGTAATACGCGCTTTGCCATTTCCTGTCCTATAATCTCCTGAAAAGACATACTTCCTCCTTACCGTACCCGAAGCCTGCAGTCATCAACATCACCTGTACAAGTCGAATGTTGTATGGCTGCAGGCTTCCTGTCCTGCCTTGATATTACATCTATGCGTCCACAATCAGAATCCTGATTATCAACCATCGCCATTATCGGATCATAGCTTAATGATATATCTGATCCTGTTCGAACTTCTTTGTAACGTCCGCTTCTGCCATGTACTAACTGTATTCTCGTCAGCGAATATGGAAATGGATCAGTACAGGAAATTAACCAGCATGCCGCGAATTTCGCCCATTCGCTGCAGCAACTCGATTCGTCCCTGCTCACTGTTCAGCAGATCTTCTGCCATACTGATCAGTGCAGCATCCACTTCATCCAGCAGCTTGTATTTTTTGCTGCGTCCGCGACGATCGAAGCTGTGTGTTTCTTTTAACTTGATACCGCGACGAACCGTATCTTCCAGAAAGCGCTTGACCAGCATCTGGTAGGATTTCAGTTCGCGCAGTGTCATAGATTTGGCCAGACGCTCACCCTGCATCTGAATCTCTCTGAATTGGCGCTGTACCTCATCATGTGTAGCCTGCGTACCATGACTCTGCAGTACATCCGAGAAATTCTTTTGCTGAACAACTTTGTTGGGAGTATCCGATATAATAGGGTTACTCTTCATCATCGGGTAACCGGGATTAATTTTCATAAATCTCTTCCTTTCCATTGCACCTGTAATAGGAATACACTGGCTCTTAACCATCTTTATCGTAATTAGCCTGCAGCTAAATCATTGCCGGTGTGAATGGTCTGCCAAATACTGATATATATATCAGTATCGTTCAAATACAGCCATTAAAGAATAGCAAAACGGAAAAAAAAGAAATTTATATTTCATATAACGCAATTTGTACAGCACTACCCCGATTGTACATTTACGCCCATATAAAGAAGATGGACCGGTGCCAGTAACTGTCCCCGATCCTTACCTTCTATTTATTATACTATTTATTGCATGCTATGTTGCACAGGAATTACGTAAATTTACACTTTTACTGAATAATATGAAATAAAAATGGATTAGAAGTGTTCGAAACGCTCAACCGGCAGTACAAATACCGTCGCTCCGCCGACTTGAACTTCTACCGGAAGTGGCAGATACGAATCGGTCGTACCGCTCATCGGCGTAACAGGAGTAACCAGTTGTTCACGAATCTTACAGCTGTTGCGAATAACATCCATAACCGCCTCAATCTGACTATCATCTACCCCGATCAGAAACGTTGTATTTCCTGCTCGCAGAAATCCCCCGGTACTTGCCAGCTTGGTTGCACGGAAGTTTGCCTTTACCAGCTCTCCGGACAAACGGTTACTGTCTTTATCTTGTACAATCGCTATAATCAGTTTCATTATCATGGCCTCCTCGATCAGAATCTAGCATCTTTTCCTCTATTACTCATTTGACACAACCTATGCAAAATCCTTTTTTTCAATCCTGGTTCCAATATTGTAACCACTTTCTTCTATTCTAACTCACTTGCTTGTTCAGGCTGGACAGCCAGCAGCTTCTCCAATACGTGCCGAATCTCCTCAAATACTTCTTCTTCACTCTGTTCACCATTAATAATAATGAACTGTTCTGCATACTGCGTTGACAGCTTCGTATAACCCTCGTATACACGATGATGGAAATCAATCGCTTCCAGATCCAGCCGGTTGATCTCCCGATCGCTTGTTTTGGCCATGATCCGCTCCAGCCCTACTTCCGGACGAACATTAATATAAATATTCACATCTGCCCAGTATTCACGCTGATCGACCTGAATCGCCAGACGGTTAATATCCAGAACAGCCTGGCCGAGTTCACGTCCATACCCCTGATACGCAAGTGAAGACATCACATATCGGTCACAGATGACCAGCTGGCCTGACTGTACAGCCGGGATAACCTTCTGGATCAGATGCTCCCTGCGTGCGCTGGCGTAGAGCAGGCACTCTGTCAGACCGCTCATATGATTGTCTACGTTCAGAATCACATTACGTATCTGCTCCGATACCGGAATACCACCCGGTTCCCTTGTTGATAAAAAAGAAACCTTTTTCTCAGTCAGATATTGCTTGATCCGTTCCAGCTGACTTGTTTTGCCACTGCCATCCATACCTTCAATTGCAATAAACAATCCATTTTGTTTCATTGTATTCCTGCTTTCCATGTTCACCGGTCCAGATTGCAATACTGGCCTCATCTTTTGATAATATTGCAGCAGCGTATAGACTGCTATACGTTTATATACCTTTATTATATCATATGAACTTTTCGGTCATTTTGTTATCCGGATTAGATGTAGACACGAATCGTATTCAAAGAAGTATCCATAGCTCCCTGCACCTTCATATGATGGTTACGCACGAGCATTAACTGAGCATGTACTTGTTCGCCAATATATTCACCCGGATACAATATAGGGATACCAGGAGGATAAGGAATAATCATTTCCGCACTTCGTCTTCCATTCGCCTGTTCTAAAGAAATAGCCTCAATCTGCTCTTCAGACACGGGTATCATGGTAAACTCTACAGGTTCGGATATCAGAGGGATGCGGTTATTATGAAGATCCGATTCGTACCGCTTTGTATCCACAGGTTCATCCAATGTATCCGAATAGGAAAATACTGTTTCTGCGATAGCTTCGTGCCGATTGTCCTCTTGTATTTGCGTTCGAGAATCTGTTATCACAAGCTGCTCTTCAATTTGCTGCAGCGCCTGCAAAGCCTGTATAGTATCTTCCATGCGTGAACCCAGACTGAATACGAGTACCACATACCGATCATCACTCATTTCAGGAAAACACCCATGCTGTTCCAGCAGCTTTTGCAGCTCGGTTCCCGACAAAACATTCATACGATCATAGATAACGACTTTAAAAGGATCCTGTGTCCAGTGAGCTATTTTTTCCCCACTGCTCTCTGCCAATCTGCCTCTAGCCGTATCTATATCTATATCTATATCTGTATCTGTATCTGTATCTGTATTAAGGGTTATTGCTGTTTGTTTATTCTCCCTGTGTTGGGCATCAGAACAGCTTATCTTCAATACTTCAAAACGATCACTTTCCGCTATTCCCTGCACAAAGCTATCCCTTGCCTCAAGTCCCTTTTCAAACAGCTCTGTTCCATACTGATCAATCAGATACCGACTCAGATCAAGCGAAGCCATAATCGGATAAGAAGGACTGGAACTCTGTAGCATAGACAAGCGCTGCTTTGAAAGCGTACGATTTATTCGCGGTCCCTGTATATGCAGCATAGCTCCCATCGTCATAGCGGCCAGCATTTTGTGTGTAGACTGCACTACACCATCCGCTCCTGCCTTTAGTGCGCTGGACGGAAAGCGGGAATGATGGCCGTAATGGGCGCCATGCGCTTCATCTATGAATAGAGGGATATGATGAGCATGGCATTCTGCTGCAATTGCTGTCAGATCTGCACCTACACCGTAATAATTGGGAGATGTCAGCATAACCGCTTTGGCATCAGGGTATTGACGAAGCGCTTGTTGAACGCTTTGCAGATCAGGAATAACAGCCAATGTACTTTGAGGCTCCAGAACCGGCGTCAGAAAAACAGCTTTTGCACCTGCCATCATGAGTCCATGAATAATAGACTTGTGCACATTTCGCTGTACAATAACAATATCTCCGGGATGAG
This sequence comes from Paenibacillus bovis, assembly GCF_001421015.2. Classification (NCBI taxonomy): domain Bacteria; kingdom Bacillati; phylum Bacillota; class Bacilli; order Caryophanales; family Paenibacillaceae; genus Paenibacillus; species Paenibacillus bovis. Next base: position 680,205 of record NZ_CP013023.1, on the reverse strand, counting down.
TACATACAGTTAATAGTAAAGCCAGATTGCCTGATGTGCTTCCACCGACTAACCAGTGCGACTCTTCTGCTCCAAAGCATGCTGCCGCCAGCTGTTGTCCTTCCAGAATCACTTCCTCGGGATGATGCAAGTCATCAGTTCCTTCAATTTCTGTCACATCAATCCGGAGTATAGCCTCCCATACATCCTGTCCAAATGTCTCCGAGATAGCAGAAGATTGATAAATAGCTCCATTTTTGTGTCCCGGCACATGAAAACTGCGCTGGCCGGAGGAAGCATATTGCAGCAGTTTTTCATACAATGGAGCAGTACTACTTTGTTTGTGATTAGTGGTACCATTCTTGCTTTCTATTTTAGATAACTGGTTTTTTTTATGATTCATAATGTCATTCCCATAAATTTATTGTACGCTATAGCGTATTCTTATTATAATCATAACAATAGGCATTGTCCTGTAATGCTGAATACGATGCCAGTGGCTTAATCACGTATCAATGGATTCCTCGTTTCTTCCCGATATCCAGGATATTTGTATAAGAATTGAGCCTAAAGTGCCGTATAGAAATAATGGCAGATAACCGATATACATATGGAATACTATCCAAACACATGCAGAAAGGTGGATTGCGCCCCTATGGCAGCAGAGCCTCAGCAAAACGCAACATTCTACCAATATAAACTTATCAAAAAATGGACAATCTCCAAGCTATGGTTCTGGAGTTACCTATCTCTGCCTATCATTGCATTGATTATAGAATTGTTCTATTTTTCCTGGGAGAGCATCGGCTTTTGGCTGTTATCATTCCCTCTGGTATTATGGGTTCAATTTGTTATATCGCGATCTGTCCTGATTATGACCGTAAATCATTTGCGTAAAAGATGGCGATTCCAATTCCAGTATCCATGGATCGGCTACCTGCCTGATCAATACATGGGATATACAATATTCCGGCGTGTACTGCTACATACCACGTGGATCGGCCTTTGCTTTACTGCCGTCTTGTTCATGTGGCTGCCGGTATCTTTCTCCGCTTCATTGGTTGTATGGCATCTCTGGCTATGTATTCCACGTCTGATGATTTTAGTGCGATTAACAAGACAGCGCAAAGACGGGATGCTCAAACTAAGCAAAGAAGATGTATCCTACTACATCAGCTAATAATCAAAAGGTAGAAGTAAAAAACAAATTTGAGCTAATGTAGATGTAGATGTAGATATAATAAAGTTTACTTTATAATATATTTCATAAAGCAAACTCTATTACATCTACCAACATATTTATATGCACTGGTATATCGGATAAAACGAATCCAGATCGCTTTTGGATTCGTTTTTAATTTTAGTTTTATCAAATATAAGAACTTCTAGTACTGCTCACAGACCCAAAATATAAAACCCAACTCCAAGATCTCTAATTTAAAGAGTACGTAAGGTAGGTTTTGTATTGAAATAAATAATGAAGCGATAAGGAATGAAATAAGTAGTGCAACAGCCTATTAAATTTAATGATTAGCAAAAGAAGATGTTGCTGTAATAAAGTTCTCGTCAGAAAAACATACCCAGGAAAACAACTATACAAAGACTCTTTCCACTTGGAAAGAGTCTTTTAAGTAGGCAAAAACGCTTCCTACGTATATTCATCTCTCCATAGGTCCATCTACAATGCAGCAAAGCAGGCTTAAAACCCAAACAAAAAAGACGCTATCCAGTGGATAACGTCTTTCTTTTTCGTCGCTTGGCAACGTCCTACTCTCCCAGGACCCTGCGGTCCAAGTACCATCGGCGCTGGAGGGCTTAACGGTCGTGTTCGGGATGGGTACGTGTGGAACCCCTCCGCCATCATCACCAAACGTCTTACCTTACAGGTTGATCACCTGAAAACTGAATCCGAAACGTAACATCGCTGCTTTAGAAAGCTTTATTGGATAAGCCCTCGACCGATTAGTATTGGTCAGCTCCATGCATTGCTGCACTTCCACCCCCAACCTATCTACCTCGTCGTCTTCAAGGGGTCTTACTAGTTGGGAAATCTCATCTTGAGGGGGGCTTCACGCTTAGATGCTTTCAGCGCTTATCCCGTCCGCACGTAGCTACCCAGCGATGCTCCTGGCGGAACAACTGGTACACCAGCGGTGCGTCCATCCCGGTCCTCTCGTACTAAGGACAGCTCCTCTCAAATTTCCTGCGCCCACGACAGATAGGGACCGAACTGTCTCACGACGTTCTGAACCCAGCTCGCGTACCGCTTTAATGGGCGAACAGCCCAACCCTTGGGACCTACTTCAGCCCCAGGATGCGATGAGCCGACATCGAGGTGCCAAACCTCCCCGTCGATGTGGACTCTTGGGGGAGATAAGCCTGTTATCCCCAGGGTAGCTTTTATCCGTTGAGCGATGGCCCTTCCATGCGGTACCACCGGATCACTAAGCCCGACTTTCGTCCCTGCTCGACTTGTAGGTCTCGCAGTCAAGCTCCCTTATGCCTTTACACTCTTCGAATGATTTCCAACCATTCTGAGGGAACCTTAGGGCGCCTCCGTTACATTTTAGGAGGCGACCGCCCCAGTCAAACTGCCCACCTGACACGGTCCCTGTACCGGATCACGGTACCAGGTTAGAACTCAGATGCGATCAGGGTGGTATCCCAACGGCGCCTCCAAGGAAGCTTGCGCTCCCTCTTCGTAGGCTCCCACCTATCCTGTACAA